>NZ_DASVFL010000214.1:0-37938 GCF_036380075.1 Lentzea sp.
CACGGCGTGTACGCGCCTTCTTCCTTGAAGGGCCGCGCGGGCGTCGGCGTGCTCTCGCGCGTTGAGCCGTCCTCGGTGCGTGTGGGCTTCGGCGTGGCCGAGTTCGAGGCGAGCGGCCGGTACGTGGAAATCGAACTGCCCGGCGTGGTGGTGGCGTCGCTGTACCTGCCGTCCGGGGATGTCGGTACTCCTCGGCAGGACGAGAAGGACCGGTTCATGGCGGCGTTCCTGCCGTACCTGGTCTCGCTGCGGGAGAAGGCCGCTGTCTCCGGGCGCGAGGTCGTCGTGTGCGGGGACTGGAACATCGCGCACCGGCAGGTGGACCTGAAGAACTGGAAGACGAACCAGAAGGAGTCCGGGTTCCTGCCTTATGAGCGGGAGTGGATGAGTTCGGTGTTCTCTTCCGGGTATCACGACGTGGTGCGGTCTTTGCATCCTGAGGGTGCTGGGCCTTACTCGTGGTGGTCCTACCGGGGGAAGGCCTTCGACAACGACTCCGGGTGGCGGATCGATTACCAGGTCGCCACGGAGGGGTTGGCTGGGCGGGCTCGGTCCGCGGTGGTGGAGCGGGCGGACAGCTATGCCGAGCGGTGGTCGGACCACGCGCCGGTCACGGTGGTCTACTCCGACTGACCCGAGGCCCTGGATCAGGCACAATCGCGTCTGAGGAGGTGGTGGCGGTGCACGAGCTCGTGGCTGCCAAGCGGAGCGAGATCGAGGAGCTCTGCCGGACGCTGAGCATCCGCCGTCTCGACGTGTTCGGGTCGGCAGTGGGGGACACGTTCGATGTCGTGACGAGTGATGTGGACATCCTCGTCGACTTCGACGTCCGGCTCGGCTTCGACCATTTCGGCACCTACTTCGCCCTGAAGGAAGGACTGGAGCGGATCCTCGGACGGCCGGTCGACCTGGTGGTCAACGACAGCATCCGCAATCCGTACTTCCTGGAACAGGTCATGGAGAGCAAGGAAACCTTGTATGCGGCGTGACCCCCGTACGTACCTGTGGGACGCGTTGCGCGCGACTGAGCTGCTGGCGGAGTTCAGCGCCGGGAAGTCCTTCACCGACTACCTCGGGAACGCCATGCTGCGATCGGCGGTCGAGCGGCAGTTCGAGATCGTCGGCGAGGCGCTGAACAACCTGTCGAAGGTCTCTCCGGACCTCGCCGCAGCCGTCCCGGACCTGCCTCGCATCGTCGCGTTCCGCAACATCCTCATCCACGGCTACGCGAGCGTGGACGACGCGCTGGTGTGGCAAGTGCTCACCGAGAAGCGCCCGCAGCTCGAAGAGCGCCTTCGGCAGCTGCTCGCCGGGCTCGCTTGACGCTCTGCTGCTCCGACTGACCCAGTCCGGGCAGCCTTTATCGCTCCCGTCACCCCCAAGACCGCTCGATTCAACCCGCCCGCTCCCCGAATATGAACACGATTCACCATCGATGAATCGGGGGCGCACACATGACGGGCTTCACCAGGCGATCGTTCCTCCTGGCCATGGGGGTGGGCGCCGCCGGCGTGCCGCTCCTCGACGCGCAAGCGATTGCGTCGACCGCGGGCACCACGCTCGACACCACTGCCACGCCGGTCGGCACCGTCGGTTACCGCAGGCTGCAGGCGGGGCCCGGCTGGCCGACGGTGGTCCGAGCCGACCTGGTCCCGGCCAAGGCCAACCGGGAGGCGCGGCGCCAGGCGCTCGTGAGCTTCGTGCAGTTCAGCGACATGCACATCTGCGACGCCCAGAGTCCGCTGCGCTTCGAGTACCTGCACCCGCACCTGGGGTCCAGTGCGCACCGGCCGCAGGAAGCGCTCACCGCGCAGGGCTCCACGAGTCTCGTCCGGCGCGTCAACGCACTCAAGAACGGGCCGCTCACCGGCCGACCCCTCGATTTCCTCATGACGACCGGCGACAACACGGACAACCACGAGAACGTCGAGCTCGACTGGTTCCTCACGATCCTCAACGGCGGCACCATCACGCCCAACACCGGCGACAGCCGGTACGAAGGTGTGCAGAACGCGGGCATCAGCACGTTCTGGCAGCCCGACCTCTCCGGCACGGACGACTACAAGGCCAAGGGGTTCCCTCAGCTCGTGGGACTGCTCGACGCGGCCGTCAAGCAGTTCACCAGCCCTGGACTGAACATCCCCTGGTACTCGACCATCGGCAACCACGACGACAGCGTGGTCGGGGCGCTGCCGGACGGGCTGCTCGACAGCTGGTACACCGGGCGCAAGAAGATCTTCGGCTTCGGCGACCCCGTGCAGAACGCGAAAGTCGCGAAGGCGTTCACGGATCCGGCGGCCGTCCCCGAGGCCGTGGCCGTCCTCGCCAATGGCGGTGCTGTCAGGACTGTCACGCCCGACGACAGGCGCAGGCTCTTCACCACCAGTGAGTTCGTGCGCAAGCATCTGCCTACGGGTGGTCACGGGTACACGGACGCCAATGCGGATGGTGTGGACATCTTCTACACGTTCCGGATGGCGCCCGGCGTCACTGGCATCAGCATGGACACCACGAACCTCGCCGGCTTCTCCGAGGGCTCGATCGGGCTGCACCAGCTCAACTGGATCGAGAAGACCCTCCGGCGCGGCAGCTCGCTCTACTACGACTGGCTCGGCCTGCCGCAGCGGCAGAACGTCACCGACGAGCTGTTCGTGCTGTTCAGCCACCACACGTCCGCGACGATGGGCAACGTGCTGCCCGACCGCCGCCGGCCGCTGGACCCGCGGCTCGACGGCAACGCGCTGGTCAACCTGCTGCACCGGTTCCCGAACGTGCTGGCGTGGGTCAACGGGCACACGCACCGCAACGTCATCACGCCGCACCGGCACAGCACGCCGAGCAGGAGCTTCTGGGAGATCAACACGGCCGCGCACGTCGACTACCCGCAGCACGCCCGCGTCATCGAGGTGGCCGACAACGGGGACGGCACGTTGTCGCTGTTCACGACGTTGCTGGAAGCCGACGCGCCCTATCAGGTCGACTACGACGACCGCAGCGACCAGGCGCTGGCGAGCCTGTGCCGGGAGCTCACGTACAACGACATCCACTCGCGCGCGGAGCCGCTGGGCACGCCGCTCGACCGGAACGCGGAGCTGCTGGTCGCGGTGCGGTGAAGTGGGATGTCCCACAGCCTGTCACACCTGATCAGGAATTTCGGCGGCCTAAGGTCGTTGACGTGGCAGTGGACATCTCTCTAGACCCACCGCAGCCCCGGCCCAGCGCGGCGGCGACGCGGCGTGCGTTGCGGCGGGCCGCGGACGGCGCTGTGCTCGACGCGACCGAGGCCGCCGTGCTGCTGCACGCGCGCGGGGAGGACCTCGACTCGCTGCTGGCCGCGGCGGGGCGGGTGCGGGACGCGCACCTGCTCGCGGAGGGGCGTCCCGGGGTCGTCACGTACAGCCGGTCGGTGTTCGTCCCGCTGACCCGCCTGTGCCGGGACCGGTGCCACTACTGCACGTTCGCGACCGTGCCGCACAAGCTGCCGGCCGCGTTCCTCGAACGCGACGAGGTGCTGGCGATCGCCCGTGCAGGGGCGGAACAGGGCTGCAAGGAAGCGCTCTTCACGCTCGGCGACCGGCCGGAGGACCGCTGGCCCGCCGCGAAGGAGTGGCTGGACGCGCGCGGGTACGAGTCCACTTTGGACTACGTGCGGGCGAGCGCCATCGCGGTGCTGGAGGAGACGGGGCTGCTGCCGCACCTCAACCCCGGCGTGCTCAGCTGGGAGGAGCTCACGCGGCTGCGGCCCGTGGCGTCCAGCATGGGCATGATGCTGGAGACCACCGCGGAACGGCTGTGGAGCGAGAAGGGCGGGCCGCACTATGGCAGCCCCGACAAGGATCCCGCCGTGCGCCTGCGGGTCCTGACCGACGCCGGGCGCGTCAACGTCCCGTTCACCACCGGGATCCTGATCGGCATCGGCGAGAACCTGACCGAGCGCGCGGAGTCGCTGCTCGCCATGCGGCAGGTCGCCAAGCAGTACGGGCACATCCAGGAAGTCATCATCCAGAACTTCCGCGCCAAGCCGGACACGGCGATGCGCGGCATGCCCGACGCCGACCTGACCGAGCTCGCGGCCACGATCGCCGTGGCACGCCTGGTGATGCCGTCGACCGTGAGCGTGCAGGCGCCGCCGAACCTGGTCGGCGGGGAGTTCGGCCTGATGCTGCGCGCGGGCGTCGACGACTGGGGCGGCGTCTCGCCGATCACCCCCGACCACGTCAACCCCGAGAAGCCGTGGCCCCAGGTCGACGAGCTCGCGGACATCACGCGTGAAGCCGGTTTCTCCTTGCAGGAAAGGCTGAACGTCTACCCGCGCTACGTGCGCGCGGCGGCGGGGCAGTGGATCGACACGCGGCTCACCGCGCACGTTTCCGCGCTGGCGCAGGAGAACGGGCTCGCGAACCCGGACGCGGAGGTCGTCGGCCGCGAGTGGCAGGAGCCCGACGGCGGCCTCGACACGTTCGGCCGCGCGGACCTCAACACCGCGATCGACACCGAGGGCCGCACGAGCGACCGGCGCGGCGACTTCGACGAGGTCTACGGCGACTGGGCCGAGCTGAAGGTTCCCGTTGCGCCGCAAAGGCTTTCCGAGGACGTCCAACGTGGACTGAAGATCGCGGCGAACGACCCGGCCGCGCTGCTCGACGACACCGACGCCGCGATGGCGCTGCTGACCGCCGACGGCGAGGCGCTGGAGGAGATGGCCAAGCTCGCCGACGACCTGCGGCGCGAGGTGGTCGGCGACGACGTCACCTACGTCGTCAACCGGAACATCAACTTCTCCAACGTCTGCTACGTCGGTTGTCGCTTCTGCGCCTTCGCGCAACGGGAGCGCGACGCGGACGCGTTCCGGCTCAGCACCGAGGAGGTCGCCGACCGCGCGCAGGAGGCGTGGGACGACGGCGCCACCGAGGTCTGCATGCAGGGCGGTATCGACCCCAAGCTGCCGGTCACCTACTACGCGGATGTGGTGCGCGCCATCAAGAAGCGCCTGCCCGGCATGCACGTCCACGCGTTCAGCCCGATGGAGATCGTCTCCGCCGCGGCGAAGGCGGGCGTGAGCGTCCGCGAGTGGCTGACCGAGCTCAAGGAGGCCGGCCTCGACACCATCCCCGGCACGGCGGCCGAGATCCTCGACGACGACGTGCGGTGGGTGCTCACCAAGGGCAAGCTGCCGACCGCGACCTGGCTCGACGTCGTCGGAACCGCCCACGAGCTGGGCATCCGCTCGTCCAGCACGATGATGTACGGCCACGTCGACCACCCCGGCCACTGGCTCACGCACCTCCGCGTGCTGGCGAAGCTGCAGGACCGCACCGGCGGCCTCACCGAGTTCGTCGCGCTGCCGTTCGTGCACCGCAACGCCCCGATCTACCTGGCCGGAGTCGCCCGTCCCGGGCCCAGCCGCCGCGACAACCGCGCCGTGCACGCGTTCGCGCGGCTGGCGCTGCACGGGCGGATCGACAACATCCAGTGCTCCTGGGTCAAGCTCGGCGACGAGGGCACCGCGGAGATCCTCAACGGCGGCGCGAACGACATCGGCGGCACGTTGATGGAGGAGACCATCAGCCGCATGGCCGGGTCCGAGCACGGGTCGGCGCGCACTGTGAGTGAGCTCGAAACCCTGGCCTCGCTCGCAGGGCGTAACGCCCGTCAGCGGACTACGACATATGGGCGAGTGCGAACCGATCGCCGGTGACCGATAGTCTGATTCGGCGCATCGACGCTACCGGCCATCGGTAGCTTGGCGGCCAATCAGTCAGCAAGGTTCACCCTTCCGGGGTGGGTCTGTGCCTTGGGGAGGCTCGGCAAGTGCACGGCATGAGTCTGGTACTGAGCGCTGCGGTTGAGAGCAGCATGACCGGCACCGCAGCGGGCCCGGTGGGCCTGATCGCGGTCACCGCCGGCGTGGGCGGCCTGGTGTTCGGCCTGGTGAAGCGGCGCAAGCCGGCCCCGGTCACGGCGGCCAACCAGCGCATCGACCTCGTCCAGCAGGACACCGCGCAGGGCTGATCCGGCGCGTCTGCGAGGATTCACCCGTGTCCACGGAGAACGCGCCCGCAGAAGGCACCCCGGCAAGCTCCCCGGAAGGTTCGGCTGCGCCCGCCAAGCGCCCCCGCGTCCTGTCCGGCATCCAGCCGACGGCCGGGTCGTTCCACCTCGGCAACTACCTGGGTGCGGTGCGGCAGTGGGTGGCACTCCAGGAGGCGCACGACGCGTTCTACTGCGTCGTCGACCTGCACGCCATCACCGTGGAGCAGAACCCGAAGCAACTGCGGCAGAACACCCGCGTCTCGGCGGCCCAGCTGCTCGCGCTGGGCATCGACCCCGACCGCGCGACGTTGTTCGTCCAGTCGCACGTCCCGGAGCACGCGCAGCTCGGCTGGGTCATGCAGTGCCTGACCGGCTTCGGCGAGGCGGCGCGGATGACGCAGTTCAAGGACAAGTCCGCGCGCCAGGAGCAGTCCGTCGGCGTGGGCCTGTTCACGTACCCGATCCTGCAGGCCGCGGACATCCTGCTGTACCAGGCGCACTACGTGCCGGTCGGCGAGGACCAGCGCCAGCACCTGGAGCTCACCCGCGACCTCGCGACGCGGTTCAACTCCCGCTACGGCAAGACGTTCCGCCTGCCGGAGGCGTACATCGTCAAGGACACGGCCAAGATCTTCGACCTGCAGGACCCGACGGCGAAGATGAGCAAGTCGGTGCCCGGCGGTGTCGTGGAGCTGCTGGAGGACCCGAAGCGCTCGGCCAAGAAGATCCGCTCCGCGGTCACCGACACGGGCCGCGAGATCGTCTTCGACGTCGAGAACAAGCCGGGCGTCTCCAACCTGCTGACGATCTACTCCGCGCTGACCGGCCGGACGGTCGAGTCGCTGGTCGAGGACTACGACGGCAAGGGCTACGGCGACCTGAAGAAGGACCTCGGCGAGGTCTTCACCGAGTGGGTCACGCCGGTGCAGGAGCGCGTGAAGACGTACCTCGACGACGTGGCGTCTCTGGACAAGATCCTGGCTCGTGGCGCCGAGCGTGCGCGTGAGGTCGCTGCGGGCACGCTGCGCCGCACGTACGACAAGATCGGCTTTGTTCTGCCGGAGTAGTGCACTTGCACTAGCGTCTTCGTCGTGGACAAGTGGCGGCGGAAGTACGCGTGGCTCGACCACATCATGCGTGCGTACGAGCGGTTCGACCAGCGGTACGGCTCCCAGCACGCCGCCGCCGTGACCTACTTCAGCGTGCTCTCGCTGGTGCCGATCCTGATGATCGGGTTCGCCGTCGCCGGTTTCGTGCTGCAGTCGCAGCCCGACCTGCTGGCGTCGTTGCGGGAGAGCATCGCCGAGGCCGTGCCGGACGAGAACCTGCGCAAGCAGGTCAACGAGGCCGTGAACACCGCCCTGGACTCCAAGGGCACCGTCGGCGTCATCGGTCTGCTCGGCGCCGCCTACTCCGGTCTCGGCTGGATGAGCAACCTCCGCGACGCCCTCACCGCGCAGTGGGGCCAGGCCAAGGGCGAGCTGCCGTTCCTCGGCACGCTGGGCCGCGACCTGCTGTCCCTGATCGGCCTGGGGCTCGCGATCGTGATCTCGTTCGGCATCACGGCGGTCGGGTCCGGCCTCGCCGAGCAGATCCTGGAGTGGGTGGGTCTCGCCGACCAGGGCTGGGCGCGCGTGCTGCTGCGGATCGGCTCGATCCTGCTGTCGCTGGTGGCGAACTGGCTCGTGTTCCTGTGGGTGCTCTCGCGGCTGCCGCGCAAGCCCGTGGGGTGGCGCAGTGCGCTGCGCGGCGCGCTCGCGGGCGCCATCGGGTTCGAGATCCTGAAGCAGACCGCCACGATCTTCCTGTCGTTCACCACCAAGTCGCCGACCTCGGCCGCGTTCGGGTCCGTCATCGGTGTGCTGGTGTTCGCGAACCTGGTGGCGCAGTTCATCCTGTTCATCACCGCCTGGACGGCCACCGCGCGGGAGAACATGGAGCCGGAGGTCGTGCAGCCTCCGCCGCCCGCCGTGATCGAGCCCGTCGTGACCGTGAAGTCCGGGCCCTCGCCGTCGCTGATGCTCGGTGCCGGCGCGGTGGCCGGGGCGTTGCTCGGGCTCCGCTGGCGCAAGCGCTAGAAGACGACGAAGGCCCCCGGCGGACGTGCGCCGGGGGCCTTTCGCTTTCGCGCTCTCAGACGCCCTGAGCCGCCTGCGCGGCCTGGCGGCGTGCCCGTGCCGCTTTGGCCCGCTTGTTGCGGATGAAGAGCAGCACGGCGGCCAGCAGGCCGATGCCCGCCACGGCCGTGATGGGGAGACCGACGGTGCCGAACGCGGTCGGTGCCTCGCGACCGTTGTCGTTCGTGCCGGCCGCGGCGTCGGTGGCGTTCTCGCTGCTGCTCTGCGTGGAGGTGACGTTCGGCTTCGGCTGCGGAGCACCGTCCACGAGCTTGCCGACGCCACCGGGACCCATCGCGAAGCCGTAGTCGAGCAGCTTCGCGGCTTGGGCGTCGATGCGCGTGGGCGTCTGCTGGCCGCGCAGCAGGACCACGACGAGACGGCGGCCGTTGCGCTCCGCGGCACCCACGTAGGTGTGCTGCGAGTCGTCGGTGAAGCCGGTCTTGCCGCCGATCGCGCCGTCGTAGTTGCTGAGCAGGCGGTTGTCGTTCGTCAGCATGATCGTGCCGCCGTTGCGGCCGGGGAACTGCGACTGCTTGAGCTTGATGGCGTCCGCGAACTCCTCGTACTTCATCGCGCCGCGGAAGATCAGGGCGACGTCGTAGGCCGAGGTGCTGGTGCCGGGGGCGTCCAGGCCGGACGGGGTGACGGCGCGGGTGTCGAGTGCGCCGAGCTCCTTGGCCATGGCGTTCATCTTGCGCAGGGCGTTCGGCACGCCGCCGAGCTGACGGGCGAGCGTGTGCGCCACGTCGTTGCCGGAGGTGAGCAGCAGACCGTGCAGCAGCTGGCGGACCGTGTACTGGCCGCCGTCCTTGAGCCCGACGCAGGTGCACTCCTGCTGCGTGTCCTCGGCGCTGGCCGTGACGACGAGGTCGCCGCGCAGCTCCTTGGCCACGACCATGGCGAGGAGGACCTTCATGATGCTCGCCGGGCGCTGCCGGCCGTGCGGGTCGTAAGTGGCGAGGACGGCGCCGCTGTCGATGTCCGCGAGCAGCCAGGACGCCGCGGTGTTGCCGGCGGGCGGTTGCGCCGAGTTCGGCGGCAGGATCAGCCCGCACTCGCCGAGCCGGTCACCGCCGATCGGCTTCTCGGGCACCTCGAGCGGGGCCGGGGCCTTCTGGCCGGGGGCCGGCTGCTCCGAGGTGTCCACCGGGGGCGGCGGGGTCTCGCGGTTGGCGCACTGTGCCGAGCCGGCGGCCTGCTGTGCGGTGCCGGTCGGTGCGGCGAACGCGGCGGTGGCCGTAGCTAGGACCAGGGCGACGATGAGCCGTTGGGTGAAGGGCACCCCTTCAGGCTATCCACCCCCGTTTGGCGCCCTGCACGCACCACGTCTGATACTGGTCGGCGTGAAGCTCTCGCGCCCGATGTCACTCTTCCTGGTGGCTTTCGGAGTGTGGTCGTGGGTGATCTGGCCCACGTTCCTGAAGAACATCTGGAACGACCCGCGTTCGTTCAGCGACGGACCGACCCCGTTCTTCACGGTGCACCTGGTGCTCGTGATCGCCTCGCTCGTGTTCGGCACCGTCATCGGGGTGCTGGGCGTGCGGGGCTTCCTCGCCACTCGACGTCGATAGGAAACGCTGTGGAGTTCGTACGCCTGCTGCTGGTGTTCCTGCACCTGCTGGGCATGGGCATGCTCGTCGCGATGATCATGTTGCAGGCCAGGGCCGGGAAGGACGCGCCGGTCAACAAGGGCTGGCTGCACGGCGCCGCGCTGCAGCTGCTGACCGGCATCGCGCTGGTCGCGATCGACCCGCTGGTCGACTCGGTGAAGTACGACCACGTCAAGATCGGCGTGAAGCTGGCCGTGGTCGTCGCCATCGCGGTCGTCGTGGCGATCAACGTCAACAAGCCGAAGGCCCCGTCCTGGCTGCTGCCGACCGCCGCGTCCCTCGTCGTGCTGAACATCGGTGTGGCCGTCTTCTGGACCTGATCGGGCGATCTCTTGATCACTCGCGGGTGACGTCCGGCGGAAATGCGCGCGACGCGGCGTAGGTGGGCCAACGATCGCGGCATGTCACGTATCGCCTATATCGGTGTGCTCACCGCCGGTGCGGTGTTGACGCTCGTCGCACTGCACGGTGCCGCCCCCGAGGCAGAGGCCTCGGGGGATGGCCGGGTGTGCGCCGCTGCGTGGTGCCCGCAAGACCGTCCTGGATGGCGCGCTCCTCAGGAGAGAGGAGAGCCGACGGACGAGACCACCACGACGACTCCGCCCACGACCACCACCACGACCGAGACGACCACCACGACCACGGAGACGACCACCACGACTCCGGACACGACGACCACCACGACGACGACCCCGGTCACGACGACCACCACGTCCTCGACGACCACCACGTCCTCGACGACCACCCCGCCGACGTCGACCACCACCTCGACCTCGACGTCGTCGACCACCACCCCGCCGGTCACCACGACGACCACGCCCGCGACCACCACCACGACGCCGCCGGTGTGGACGACGACCAGGCCGGTCGCCGCCCCGCCCCGCTACGACGACAACCGCCTGGCCAACACGGGCGCGTCGACGGGCTGGATGCTGCTGCTCGGCGTGCTGTTCGTCGCCGGCGGCGCGCTGATGCTGCTGATCGACCGCGGCAGGCGCGGCATCCGCCGCTGACGCCCCAAAACTGTCGGTGGTGCTCGTCACACTGGTGACATGCGAATCGAACACCTGCGCGAGCGCAGCGAACTCGGTGTCATCAGCGCGAGCACCCTCCGGTCACTCGGGGTCACGAACCCCTGGCTGAAATGCCGTCAGGGCGGGCCGTGGCAGCGCATGCACGCAGGAGTCGTGCTGCTGCACAACGGCCCGCCCACCCGCGACCAGCACCTCACCGCCGCCCTGATGCGCGCGGGCCCCGGCGCCGTGGTGACGGGCGCGGAGGCCTGCCGCCGCCACGGCCTGCCCGCACGGGGGTCCGAGATCCACGTGCTCGTGCCGGGATCGGTGCGGGGCAGCGGTTCTCTCGTCGTCGAACGCGCATCGCCGATGCCGGCGTCGTCGGACGTCCTCGGCTTCCCGGTCGTGTCCGCCGCCCGTGCCGTGGTCGACGCGTGCCGGTTCATGCGGTCCGTCGACGAGGCCACGGCCCTGGTGGCGGCCGCCGTCCAACGCGGCCGCTGCACGCCGTCCGCGCTCACCGACGAGGCCCGCTGCAACCGCTACGGCACCAAGCTCGTTCGCGACGTCCTGCGCGAGCTGGGCCGGGCGGAGTCCGTCGCCGAACGCGATGCCCGGCGGTTGTCGCGGAAGATCGGGCTGTGCACCCCGCACTGGAACGTCACGATCGCCGACGCCGACGGCGTGGTCATCGGGCGGCCGGACGCCTGGTTCGACGACGTCGGGCTGGCCTGGGAGATCGACTCGCGGGCGTTCCACTACGGGGCGCGGGACTACGAGCGGACTCTCGCCCGCAACAGCCGGTACGCGGCCGCCGGGATCCTGGTGGTGCAGACGTTGCCGACGCGGTTGCGAGACCACCCCGACGCGGTGGGGCGGGAACTGCGGAAGGCGCACTCGGCGGCGGCTGCCCGGACTCGGCCGCCGGTGCGGATCGTGGAGGTGAGCTGACAGGAGAGGGGTGTTGTTCCGGTCGCGTGGGGCGGGCGGTGGTGGGTAGGTGTGGCGCGGGCCGGTGTAGTGCGCTGGCTGGCGGTGGTGCGCGGCTGGGGCCAGTGGGAACGCGCAACGTCGGCCGCGGTGTCTGCGGCGGCCGAGCGGCGCGGGCTCGACTGGTTGGGGCAGTTGGCTTGGGAGGGTCCTAGGCTGCGCCTCGCGGGTCCGGTCACCCCTTCCGCTGCCAAGCCCTCACTGCATCGCCTTGGCGTCGCACATCCAGCCCTGGAACGGCGAAGCGCCGCGCCCTCGAAGGCGAACGCGGCTCGCCGTTGCGGTGCGGTGTGCGCGGCGGCCGTGCGGTGCGGGCTCGGCTGGTCGGGTCGGTTGGCTTGGAGAGGGTCGACTGGCTGCCCTCGCGGGTCCAGCCACCCTTCGCTGCCAAGCCCCACCGGATCCCACCTGGCACCACACCCGGCCCCCGGAACGGCGAAGCGCCGCGCCCCCGAAGGGAACGCGGCGCCTCACGCCGAACCGGAAAACCTCAGACGCGCTTGAACAGCAGAGCGCGCTTGACTTCCTGGATCGCCTTGGTGACCTGGATGCCACGCGGGCAGGCGTCCGTGCAGTTGAACGTCGTGCGGCAGCGCCACACGCCGTCGATGTCGTTGAGGATGTCGAGCCGCTCCTCGGCGCCCTCGTCGCGCGAGTCGAAGATGAACCGGTGCGCGTTCACGATCGCCGCCGGGCCGAAGTACGAGCCCTCGGTCCAGTAGACCGGGCAGGAGGTGGTGCAGCAAGCGCACAGGATGCACTTCGTCGTGTCGTCGAACCGCTCGCGGTCGGCGACGGACTGGATGCGCTCGCGCGTCGGCTCGTTGCCGTATGTCACGAGGTACGGCTTTACGGCGCGGAAGGCCTCGAAGAAGGGCTCCATGTCGACCAGCAGGTCCTTGTTCACCGGCAGGCCCTTGATGGGCTCGATGGTGATCGTGGTCTGCTTGTCGCCCTTCTGCAGCAGGTCCTTCAGCAGGACCTTGCAGGCGAGGCGGTTCACGCCGTTGATGCGCATGGCGTCCGAACCGCAGATGCCGTGCGCGCAGGAGCGGCGGAAGGTCAGCGTGCCGTCCACGTACCACTTGATGTGGTGCAGCAGGTTCAGCACGCGGTCCGACGGGAGCGCGGGGATCTCGAACGTGTCCCAGCGCGGCTCGTCGTCGACCTCCGGGTTGAACCGGCGGATCTTGACGGTGACCGTGACAGCGCCGTCCGGAACCGGCGGCTGGGAGCCGCGCGAGCCAGCAGTGGTTTCAGCGGTGGCGGTCATCAGTACTTGCGCTCCATCGGCTTGTACCGGGTAAAGGTCACGGGCTTGTAGTCGAGGCGGATGTCCGCCGACAGGTCGTCGCCCTGCTTGTAGAACATGCTGTGGCGCATGAAGTTCGTGTCGTCACGGTTCGGGTAGTCCTCGCGGGCGTGGCCGCCGCGGGACTCCTTGCGCGCCAGCGCGCCGTGCACGAGCACCTCGGCCAGCTCCAGCAGGAAGCCGAGCTCGACCGCCTCCAGCAGGTCCGTGTTGAAGCGCTTGCCCTTGTCCTGCACGGAGATGTGGGCGTAGCGCTCCTTCAACGCCTGCACGTCGTGCAGTGCCGTCTTCAGCGTGTCCTCGGTGCGGTAGACGGACGCGTTGGCGTCCATCGTCGCCTGGAGCTCGGTGCGGATGTCCGCGACGCGCTCCAGGCCGTGCTCCGAGAGCGCGAGGGCGACCTGGGCCTCGACGGCCGCGGCCGGGTTCTCCGGCAGGTCGACGTGCGACTCGCGGGACAGCGCGTACTCCGCGGCGGCGATGCCGGCGCGGCGGCCGAAGACGTTGATGTCCAGCAACGAGTTCGTGCCCAGGCGGTTCGCGCCGTGCACGGACACGCAGGCGCACTCGCCCGCGGCGTAGAGGCCCGGAACGACGTTGTCGTTGTCCCGCAGCACCTCGCCGTGGATGTTCGTCGGGATGCCGCCCATCGCGTAGTGCGCGGTCGGGTACACCGGCACGGGCTCGACGACCGGGTCGACCGCGAGGTAGGTGCGGGCGAACTCGGTGATGTCCGGCAGCTTCGTCTCCAGGACCTCGGCACCGAGGTGCGTGCAGTCCAGCAGCACGTAGTCCTTGTTCGGACCGGCGCCGCGGCCTTCCAGCACCTCCAGCGCCATCGACCGGGCCACGATGTCGCGCGGCGCCAGGTCCTTGATGGTCGGGGCGTAGCGCTCCATGAACCGCTCGCCCGAGGCGTTGCGCAGGATCGCGCCCTCGCCTCGCGCGCCCTCGGTCAGCAGGATGCCGAGACCGGCGAGGCCGGTCGGGTGGAACTGGTAGAACTCCATGTCCTCCAGGGGCAGGCCCTTGCGGAAGACGATGCCCATGCCGTCGCCGGTCAGCGTGTGGGCGTTCGACGTGGTCTTGAAGACCTTGCCGAAACCACCGGTCGCGAACACGACGGACTTGGCCTGGAAGACGTGGATCTCGCCGGTCGCGAGCTCGTAGGCGACGGCGCCGGTGCAGACCGGGCCGTTCTCCGTCTCGGTCAGGCAGATGTCGAGCACGTAGAACTCGTTGAAGAACTCGATGCCGTGCTTGACGCAGTTCTGGTACAGCGTCTGCAGGATCATGTGACCGGTGCGGTCCGCGGCGTAGCAGGCGCGGCGCACGGCGGCTTCGCCGTGGTTGCGCGTGTGGCCGCCGAACCGGCGCTGGTCGATCTTGCCCTCGGGCGTGCGGTTGAACGGCAGGCCCATCTTCTCGAGGTCGAGGACCGCGTCGATGGCCTCCTTCGCCATGATCTCGGCGGCGTCCTGGTCGACCAGGTAGTCGCCGCCCTTGATCGTGTCGAAGGTGTGCCACTCCCAGTTGTCCTCCTCGACGTTGGCGAGGGCGGCGCACATGCCGCCCTGGGCCGCGCCGGTGTGCGAACGCGTGGGGTAGAGCTTCGTGAGCACCGCGGTGCGGGCGCGCTGGCCGGACTCGATCGCCGCGCGCATTCCGGCACCACCAGCGCCGATGATGACTACGTCGTACTTGTGGAACTGCATTGTGGTGGGCTCCCCGCGCGGGTCAGTTCGAGATGTTCGGGTCGAAGGTGAAGATCACGAACGTGCCGAGCGAGACGATGAGGACCATCGACACGTAGAGCAGCATCTTCAACCAGAACCGGGTGGAGTCCTTGCGCGCGTAGTCGTTGATGACCGTCCGCACGCCGTTGCCGCCGTGGATCTGCGCGAGCCAGAGCATCGCGAGGTCCCAGAACTGCCAGAACGGCGACGCCCAGCGGCCGGCCACGAAACCGAAGTTGATCTTGTGGACGCCGCCGTCGAGGATGTTCATGATGAACAGGTGGCCCAGGACCAGGACCACGAGCAGCAGGCCGGAGAGGCGCATGAACAGCCAGCTGTAGAGCTCGCCGTTGCCGCGGCGGGCCGCGGGGCGGCGGGGCGAACGGGGCTTGTCGAGTGCGAGAGACATGGTCAGTGACCCCCCACCAGGTCGGAGATCGTGCGCTCCATCATGAAGTAGAAGCCGGGGATCATCACGACGACCCAGACGGCCAGCACGGTCCAGAGCATGACCCGCTGGTACTTGGCGCCCTTCTCCCAGAAGTCGACCAGCATGACCCGGATGCCGTTGAGCGCGTGGTAGAGCACCGCGCCGACGAGGCCGACCTCGAAGAGGTTGACGACCGGGTTCTTGTAGGTCTCGATCACCGCGTCGTAGGCGTTCGGGGACACCCGGACGAGAGCGGTGTCGAGCACGTGCGTGAAGAGGAAGAAGAACGTGAGGACACCGGTGATCCGGTGGGCGACCCAGGACCACATGCCCAGATCACCGCGGTAGAGCGTCCCACCCCCTCGGGTGGTGGTGCGCTCGGGTGCGCCTGCGCTGGTCATGCGCCGCGGCCTCCAACGTCAGTGGTGGTGGTCGGCGAACGGTTCATCCCGACCATGACCGGAAAAGCGTAGTCCCGCCGGTTGGAACGGACACAGCAGGCGCACCCGCTCTGTGATCGATGAGACACGCTGTCGATCCACCAAGCGGTCTTGATCGATTCGGAAATGCGGCCCAGGACACATTTCCGCGCGCGGCGCGACCAGCGGGAAGAGGAGGACGGCGGCCCGGGACCTCCGCCTTGGTCCGGGCCGCCGCCATCGGCAAGGGCACTTGCCACCCCGTACACGACGGGGAGCCCGCGACCGGTTCAACGTCACGTGGACGGAGTTTCGTCCACGACCGAAACCCAGGTCAGGCGGCTGACTTCCCGGCGTCGGCGCGCGCGACTGGGCCGAATGGACGACGATCACGACGAGGAAGCCGAGCGAAGAGGACTTTTCGCCACGCGCCGAACACGAGTGATCACGACAGGTGCGGCCAATGCGTCGAATGCGTAACCGATAGGGGTCTATGTAGGTGCTGGCCGCAACGGGGTTGGTTACTAAGAGGTACGGTGCGCCGTCTAGAACCCCAACAGCGTCGTTGGGAGTGGAAACCTCAGGGAGGAGACGAGCCGTGCGTCGTCGTATGCGTGGTGTCGCGGTCGCCGCGATCGCGTTGACCAGCGTGATGACTATGGCCGCCTGCGCGAAGGACTCGGGTGGCGGTAGCAACAACTCCAACACCGGCACTGGCGCCGCTTGCGAGTACGCCACGCCTCCCACCGCGCCCGCCACGTCGAGCACCAGCACCGCCGCCGGTGACAAGGTGGACGCGAGCGCGCTGAAGGTCGGTCTGGCCTACGACATCGGTGGCCGTGGCGACGCGTCGTTCAACGACTCCGCCGCCGCCGGTCTCGACAAGGCGCTGACGGACTTCGGTGTGAAGAAGGAGAACACCCGCGAGCTGTCCGCCGCGCCGAACGAGGACGAGTCCGCCAAGCAGACCCGTCTCCGCCAGCTGGCGCAGGAGGGCTTCAGCCCGATCATCGGTGTCGGCTTCGCCTACGCCGAGTCGATGAAGCTCGTCGCCGCGGAGTTCCCGAACGTCAAGTTCGGCCTGGTCGACGGCTCCGTCGAGGGCGCGACCAACGTCACGCCGCTGCTGTTCGCCGAGCAGGAGGGCTCCTTCCTCGCCGGCGTCATCGCCGCGTACCAGAGCAAGAAGTGCCACGTGGGCTTCGTCGGCGGCGTCGAGATCCCGCTGATCCAGAAGTTCGAGGCCGGCTACGCCCAGGGTGCCAAGGCCGCCGCGCCGAAGATCCAGGTCGAGTCGAAGTACATCACCCCGGCCGGTGACTTCACGGGCTTCCAGGACGCCCCGAAGGGCCAGGAGGCCGCCAAGGGTCAGATCGACAAGGGCGCCGACGTCATCTACCAGGCCGCCGGCGCGTCCGGCAAGGGCATCTTCTCGGCCGCCAAGCAGGGTGGCGTGCTCGCGATCGGCGTCGACTCCGACCAGTACAACCAGGCGACCGTCGCCGACACCAAGGACGTCATCGTGTCGTCCATGCTCAAGCGCGTCGACGTCGCGGTCTACGACTTCATCAAGGCCGTCGCCAAGAACGACCTCGCCTCGCTGCCCAAGGTCTTCGACCTGAAGGTGGACGGTGTCGGCTACGCCACCTCGGGTGGCAAGATCGACGCGAAGCTGCAGGGAATCCTCGAGGGCTACAAGGCCCAGATCATCGAGGGCAAGATCAAGGTCGCGGACAAGCCGTAGTCCCGCGTGACCGCTGCAACCGGGCCCTGTGAGGAATTAGCCCTCACAGGGCCTGGTGCGTGGTAGGAGGAGCAACTCGACGATGAGCAGTTCCACGTCCGCACGGACGGACGAACACCCCGCGGTGGTGCTCACAGGCATCACCAAGCGATTCCCCGGTGTGGTCGCCAACAGCGACGTCCACCTGACCGTCCGCCGCGGCGAGGTGCACGCGCTCTGCGGTGAGAACGGCGCGGGCAAGTCCACCCTGATGAAGATCCTCTACGGCATGCAGGCGCCGGACGAGGGCACCATCGAGGTGAACGGCGAGCAGGTCCGCTTCCGCACGCCGTCCGACGCCATCAAGGCCGGCATCGGCATGGTGCACCAGCACTTCATGCTCGCCGACAACCTCACCGTCCAGGAGAACGTCGTCCTGGGCGCGGAGGCGATCCACGGCATCGGCCAGAAGGCCCGCAAGCGCATCATCGAGCTCTCCGGCCGCACCGGGCTCAACGTCGACCCCGGCGTGCTCGTCGAGCAGCTCGGTGTCGCGGACCGGCAGCGCGTCGAGATCCTCAAGGTGCTCTACCGCGGCGCCAAGGTGATCATCCTGGACGAGCCGACCGCCGTGCTCGTGCCGCAGGAGGTCAACGAGCTCTTCGACACCGTCCGCGGCATGCAGGAGCAGGGCTACACGTTCCTGTTCATCTCGCACAAGCTCGACGAGGTCCGCGCGATCGCGGACTCCGTCACGGTGATCCGCCGCGGTACGACCGTGGGCAGCGCGGACCCGAAGACCGTGTCGTCGCGGCAGCTCGCCGAGATGATGGTCGGCAGCGAGCTGCCCAGCCCGGAGACGCGCGAGTCGACCGTCACCGACAAGGTGGTGCTGGACGTCAAGGGACTCAAGCTCATGACGCCCGACGGCTCGCGCCCGATCCTCGACGACGTCGACCTGGTGGTCCGCTCCGGCGAGGTCGTCGGCATCGCCGGTGTCGAGGGCAACGGCCAGACCGAGCTCGTCGAGACGGTCATGGGCATGCGCAAGGCCGGCAGCGGCACGATCACGTTGCTGGACTCCGACCTCACGAAGCTGGGCACGCTCGCCCGGCGCGAGGCGGGCATCGGCTACGTGCCGGAGGACCGCCACCGCCACGGCCTGCTGCTCACGCAACCCCTCTGGTACAACCGGATCCTCGGCTACCAGACCCGCAAGCCGACCGCCAAGGGCATGTGGCTCGACACCGACGGCGCGAAGCAGGACACCGAGCGGATCGTCGCGGACTTCGACGTCCGCACGCCCGGCATCGACGTCCCGGCGGCGGCGCTGTCCGGTGGCAACCAGCAGAAGCTCGTCGTCGGCCGCGAACTGTCCGGCGACCCCGTCCTGCTGATCGCGTCGCACCCCACCCGCGGTGTCGACGTCGGCGCGCAGGCGTTGATCTGGGACGAGATCAAGCGCGCCCGCGCCGCCGGTCTCGCCGTCCTGCTGATCTCCGCCGACCTGGACGAGCTGATCGGCCTGTCGGACACGATCAAGGTCATGCTGCGCGGCCGCCTGGTGGCCGACGCCGACCCGAACACCGTCACGCCCGAGGACCTCGGCAGCGCGATGACCGGTGCCGGGAGCACGAGTGCCGCGGTGCACGAGACCGCCGCGGTCGAGGAAGGCGAGCACTGATGGGACACCTGCGCGGCAAACTCCTGCCGCCCGCGTTGGCGATCGTCTTCTCCCTGCTGCTGTGCGGCGTGGCGCTCGTCATCTCCGGCGCGAACCCGCTGAGCGCGTTCGGCGCGATGGTGACGCAGGTCGGCAAGGGCACGACGCTCGTCGACATCGTCAACTCGACGGGCATCTACTACATCGCGGCGCTCGCGGTGGCGATCGGGTTCCAGATGAACCTGTTCAACATCGGTGTCGAGGGCCAGTACCGCGTCGCGGCCGTCGTGGCGGCCGTGGTCGGCGGCTCGATCGCGCTGCCCACCGGCATCCACACGCTGGTGATTATCGTCGTCGCGGCGCTCGCCGGTGCCGCCTGGGCCGCGATCCCCGCGCTGCTCAAGGTGACGCGCGGCGTCAACGAGGTCATCTCGACGATCATGATGAACGGCCTGGCGATCGGCCTGTCCGCCTACCTGATCCGCCGGGACGTCTTCGGTGAGCTGCGGGGCAACAACATCCGCACCGCCGAGATCCCGGAGTCCGGCTGGATGCCCGGCATCTCGTTCGGTGGCGGCGGCACGATGTTCGGCTTCATCTTCGTGGCCGTCGCACTGGGCGTCGGCTACTGGGTCATGATGAACAAGACCCGGTTCGGCTTCGAGCTGCGCGCCTCGGGCGAGTCGTCCACGGCCGCGTCCGCCGGCGGTGTCAACGCCAAGAAGATGGTGCTGGTCTCGATGCTGCTCTCGGGCGCCATCGCGGGCCTGATCTCGCTGCCGGAGCTGCTCGGCCGCGACCACACGTTCAGCCTGAACTTCACCGCGGGCATCGGCTTCTCGGGCATCGCGATCGCGTTGCTCGGCCGCAACCACCCCGGCGGCATCGCGTTCGGCGCGCTGCTGTGGGCGTTCCTCGACAAGTCGGGCCTGGCGCTCGACAACGTCGGCGTGCCCAGGGAGATCGTCACCATCATGCAGGGCTCGATCGTCCTGTCGGTCGTCGTCGCGTACGAGGTGGTGCGCCGCTTCGAGCTCGCCTCCGAGCAGCGCCGCGTCGGCCGTGAGCTCGGAACCGTTGGAGGTGCCGCGTGATCTCGACGCTGGAGGAGAAGCCCCACGTCCCGGCGGCGCCGCGCAAGCGCAAGGTGCCGGGCTGGGCCGTCGGGATGATCGGTGTCGCCGGCGCGGTCCTGTTGCTGTCGACGACCTCGTACCTCACGGGGTTCCCGCAGCTCACGTCGTCCGGCACGACGCAGACGGCGGTGCGGCTCGCGCTGCCGATCCTGCTCGCGGGTCTCGGCGGTCTGTGGGCGGAACGCGCGGGCGTGGTCAACATCGGCCTCGAAGGCATGATGATCATGGGCACCTGGGGCGCGGCGTGGGCCGGCTACCAGTGGGGCCCGTGGGCGGCGCTCGTCGCGTCGATCGTGTTCGGCGCGCTCGGCGGTCTGCTGCACGCGATCGCCACGGTCACGTTCGGCGTCAACCACATCGTCTCCGGTGTGGCGATCAACCTGCTCGGCGCCGGTCTGACGAAGTACCTGTCGACGCTGGTGTTCCTGCCGCTGTCGAACAACCCGCGGCAGTCGCCGCCGGTCGCGCCGTTCGAGACGTACTCGGCGGCGGGCTTCGCGGACTGGCTCGGTGAGCTGGAGGCGGGGCAGCGCGTCATCATCTCCGACGTCGCGGGCATCCTGCGCGGTCTCGTCACCGGCGTCTCGCCGCTGACGATGCTGACGATCCTGCTCGTGCCGCTGTCGTACTACCTGCTCTGGCGCACCCGCTTCGGCCTGCGCCTGCGCTCGGTCGGCGAGAACCCGCACGCCGCGGACTCGCTGGGCGTGAAGGTGTACTTCCACAAGTACGTCGCCGTGATCGTCTCCGGTGGTCTCGCCGGCCTGGGTGGTGCCGCGCTGGTGCTCAACCCCGGACAGCTGTCCTACCTGGAGGGCCAGACCGGCGGCCGCGGGTACATCGGCCTCGCGGCGATGATCTTCGGCAACTGGCGGCCCGGCGGCCTGCTCGGTGGCGCGGCGCTGTTCGGCTACGCCGACGGCCTGCAGCTGCGCTCGGGCGGCGAGACGGTGCTGGGCCTGGTCTACGGCGTGGTGATCCTGCTCGGCGTGATCGTGGTGTGGCAGCTCTTCCGCCGGAAGTGGTTCTCCGCGGCGGCGGCGATCGTCGTGGCCGTGCTGATGTACCTGCTGTACATCAGCCTCGACGAGATCCCCGGCGAGTTCGTCTCCTACACCCCGCACATGGTGACGCTGGCGGTCCTGGCCGTGGCGTCGCAGCGGTTGCGGATGCCCGCCGCCGACGGTCTGGTCTACCGCCGTGGCTGAGGTCGACTGGGACCTGCTCCGGGCACGGGCGGTGGAGGCGGCGTCGCTCGCCCACTGCCCGTACTCGGGGCTTCAGGTCGGATCCGCGGCGCTGTGCGACGACGGCCGCATCGTCACCGGGTGCAACGTCGAGAACGCCTCCTACGGCGTCGGGCTGTGCGCGGAGTGCACGATGGCCGGCCAGCTGCAGCTCACGGGCGGCGGCCGGTTCGTCGCGGTGGCGTGCCGGTCCGGTGCCGGTGAGCTGCTGATGCCGTGCGGGCGCTGCCGCCAGGTGCTCTACGAGCTCGGCGGCCGGGACTGCCTGGTGGACACGCCGTCCGGCGTCCTGCCGATGTCGTCGGTGCTGCCGGACGCGTTCGGACCGGAGGACCTGCCATGAGCTTCTCCGCTGTCGACGTCATCCGCGCCAAGCGCGACGGGCAGACGTTGTCGGACGCCCAGATCGACTGGGTGATCGACGCCTACACGCGCGGCGCGGTCGCGGACGAGCAGATGTCCGCGCTGGCCATGGCGATCTTCTTCAACGGCATGTCCGCCGCGGAGACCGCCCGCTGGACGCAGGCGATGATCTCGTCGGGCGAGCGGTTGTCGTTGCACGTCGACCGCCCGACCGTGGACAAGCACTCGACCGGCGGGGTCGGCGACAAGATCACGTTGCCGCTGGCACCGCTCGTCGCCGCCTGCGGCGCCGCGGTGCCGCAGCTGTCGGGACGCGGGCTCGGCCACACCGGCGGGACGCTGGACAAGCTGGAGTCGGTTCCGGGGTGGCGGGCCGCACTGTCCACTTCGGAGATCCTCACGCAGCTGTCCGACGTCGGTGCCGTCGTCTGCGCCGCCACCGAAGGACTTGCTCCCGCCGACCGCAAGCTCTACGCACTGCGCGACGTCACCGGCACGGTCGAGGCGATCCCGCTGATCGCGTCCTCGATCATGTCGAAGAAGATCGCGGAGGGCGCCGAGTCGCTGGTGCTCGACGTGAAGGTCGGGTCCGGCGCGTTCATGAAGGACCTGCCTTCCGCGCGTGCTCTCGCCGAGGCGCTGGTGGCCATCGGTGTCGAGCACGGGGTGCGGATCTCGGCCCTGCTGACCGACATGTCGGTGCCGCTGGGCCGGGCCGTCGGCAACGCCGTCGAGGTCGCGGAGTCCGTCGACGTGCTGCGCGGCGGTGGACCCGCCGACGTGGTCGAGCTGACGGTCGCGCTGGCGTCGGAGATGCTGTCGCTGGCCGGGATCTCCGCCGATCCGGCCGCCGTGCTGGCGTCGGGTGAGGCCTACGAGGTGTGGGCGCGGATGATCCGGGCCCAGGGCGGCGACCCCGAGGCGCCGCTGCCGGTGGCCGCACACCGCCACGTCGTCGAGGCGCCGGCTTCCGGCGTGCTGTCCACTTTGGACGCCTACGGCGTGGGTGTCGCGGCGTGGCGGCTCGGTGCCGGCCGGGCGCGTAAGGAGGACCCGGTGCAGGCCGGGGCCGGTGTGCTGTGCCTCGCGAAGCCGGGTGACGTGGTGGAGGCCGGGCAGCCGCTGCTGGAGCTCCACACCGACACCCCGGACGCTGTCGCCGGTGCCCTGCAGGCGCTGGAAGGCACCTACTCGGTCACCGACTCCGCGCCGGAGCGTTCACCCCTGGTGATCGACACCGTGCGGGGCTAGCCGACCAGCGAGCCCGCCAGTGGAGAGCGGTCCGCCTTCCACAGCACGCAGAGGATCTCCTGACGGCCTGGAGCGGAAGCGTCGCTCCAGGCCTCCCACTCCTTCTGGGTGGGGATCAGACCGGTGAAGCCGAGCGTGTCCTTGGCCTTCGGCTCGATGACCTTGAACTGCTCGGTGCAGTAGTTCTTGGTGAAGTCGGTGAGCCAGTCCACGCCGGGGTAGGCGGTGTCCTTCGGCTTGTCCCACAACGGGGTCGCGGCCGAGAAGAGCTGGATGCCGTGCGGGCCGTCGCACGGCACGTTCGCCCGCACACCCGAGCCCTGGGTGAGGAAGTCCTTGCCGCACTGCGTGCCGGAGAGGTTCCACTCGGGCACGTCACCGCCGCGGCCGAACGTGGCGATGCGCCGGGACGGCAGCGGCGCGCCGACCGGCAGCGACGCGGCGTCGGTCCACTCCGAGGAGCTCTCCCCGTTCGGCGTGGAGCTGGTGCCGGGGTTCTGCGCGTTGGTGCTGCTGTCCTTGGGCTTGAACGCCACGTAGGCGCCGAACGCCGCGCCCGCGAGCAGCACCGCGCCCGCCGCGATGGCGACGACCTTGACGGCGGTGTTCTTCTTCTTGGGAGCCAGCTGCTGGGTCGTCACCGGCGAC
Organism: Lentzea sp.; assembly: GCF_036380075.1. NCBI lineage: Bacteria > Bacillati > Actinomycetota > Actinomycetes > Pseudonocardiales > Pseudonocardiaceae > Lentzea > Lentzea sp. Next base: position 23,698 of record NZ_DASVFL010000214.1, read on the forward strand.
GCGGTGCCCTGCACGATCGCGACCAGCAGCTGCCGGGCCTGGGCCGCGGTCATCCGCCGCGCCGGGTCGACGGTCAGCAGGCCGTGGATCACCTGGGCCAGCGCGGGCGAGGCCCGGCGCAGCACCGGCGGCTCGTTCATCACGGCGTGCAGCGTGGACGCCGTGGACGTGCGCTCGAACGGGCTGATGCCCTCCACCGCGTGCGCGATCGTGACGCCGAGGGCCCACAGGTCCGACGCCGGCGAGGCCTCCCAGCCGTGCAGCCGGTCCGGGGACATGTAGGCGGGCGAGCCGACGATGCCGCCGTTGGTGGTGAGGCGGGGGTCGTCCGTGGCCTGCGCGATGCCGAAGTCGGTGAGCTTCACCGCGCCGTCGGGCCGCACCATGATGTTGCTGGGCTTGACGTCCCGGTGCACGATCCCGGCGGCGTGCGCCGTGTCGAGCGCTCCGAGTACCTGGAGCGCGACCCCGGCCATCCAGGTGGAGTCGCGCGGCCCGTGCCGCTGCACGACGGTGGCGAGGTCGGCCGCGTCGACCAGCTCCATGGCGAGGTAGATGCGCCCGTCCTCGCGGATGACGTCGTGCACCGTCACCACGGCCGGGTGGTTGAGCCGCCCCGCGGTGCGCGCCTCCCGGAGCATGCGCTCCTCCAGCACGGCGAACTCGCCGGGGTTGATGCCCTGCGGCGGGTGCAGCTCCTTGAGGGCCACCGGCCGGCCGAGCAGCTGGTCCTGGGCACGCCACACGACGCCCATCGCACCGCGGCCGAGCTCGGCGAGCAGTGTGTAGCGGTTGGCGACGACTCGCTGCTGTTGCTGCACGGACAATCCCTCCTGGACGCCCCCAGTCTCCGGCGAGCCTACCGACGGTGGTGTGAGCGCTCTCCTCATGGTCACGTCCGGGGGACGTCTCCGGTTCACGGGGTGACCGGCCGTGACGCCATCGGGAGAGGCGTTTGCCGAGGTGGGACACCGCTTTTCGGAACCGGTCGGAGCCGTACGTCCCGAGGTGGTGACGAGTGCGGAGGTCTGTCTCATTTCGCTGGGGCGCGCACGAGAACGGCCCCGGAGCCGAAGCTCCGGGGCCGTTCTCAACCGGTCGGGCGTGGGCGGTCAGGCGCCCTCGGCCGCCAGGTCGTCGTCGTCCATGTCCTTGCCGCCGGCCGGCTTCGGGCCGCCGTTCTTGCGCGTGCGGCGCTGCGGGCGGGGCAGGGCGGTGGGCGGCGGGGGAGGCGTGGGCGAACCGCCGCCGAGGATGAGCTCGGCGAAGGTGGCCATGGCCTCGTCCAGCTGGCCGCCGATGCGCAGTTCCGACTCCTGGTTCGACTTGCGGACCAGGGACTGCAGCGAGTCGGTGTCCGGGCGGGCGCCCACGGTCTCGGCGACCTTCGTGAGGGTCGCGTCGACGGTGCCGCCGAGCTCGGAGATCCGGGCGGCGAAGCCGTCCTCGACCTTGTCCAGGCGGTTGGTCATGGTGTCGAGCTGCGAGGTGACGAGCTCCAGGCGGCGGGCCAGGGACTCGAGGCGGTCGGCGGAGTCGACCTGGTCGCGGGACTGCTCGATCGCCGCGTACAGGGCGGTGCGGGCCTCGTCCAGCTTGCCGTTGACGACGTCGCGGGTGTCGGCGACGGCGGACGCCAGCTCGGCGCGGGTCTCGCTCAGCGACGACGCGAGCGAGTCGCGGGTCTCGGCCAGCGTGCCCTCGAGCGATCCGCGGCTGTCCGCCACGGCACCGGCCAGCGAGTCGCGGGTCTCCGTCAGCGACGACGCCAGCTGGTTGTGGCGGTCGTTGACGGCCGACACGAGCTCGGCGCGGCTCTCGGCGACGGCGGCGGCCAGCTCGGCGCGGGCGGCGGCGAGGGCGTCGCGCTGCTCGTCGGCGCGGCCGTGGATGCCGGAGAACGAGTCGGCGAGGATCTTCTGCAGGGCCTCGCGGGTGCCGTCGAGGTGCTCGTGCACGCCCTCGTCCACCTCGTCGAGACGGCCGCGCAGCGCGGCTTCGAGGGCCTCGATGCGCTCGCGCAGCGGGTTGGTGACGGCGCCGGGGATCGAGTCGACCTTGCCGTCCTGCTTGTCCAGGTGGCCGTCGAGGTCGTCGATGCGCTTGTGGATGGAGGCGAGCTTGTCCTCCAGGCCGTCCATGCGGCCCGCGACACCCTCGAAGCGGCCGGCGACACCGTCGAGACGGCCGTCGAGCTGCGCGAACGGCTTGGCGAGCTTGTCGACCAGTGCGTCGACCGCGCGGCCGATGCCGGCGACGGCGTTGTCCTGTGCCTCCAGCTTGGCGAGGGCCTCGTCGAGGCGCTCAGCGAGAACGCTGACCTCAGTGCGGTCCGGCAGCTCCGACAGGCGCTTGCGAACCGAACCCAGCGACTCCAGAGGTGACATCCGGGCGTGGATCTCGTCCAGCGCGTCGAAGATCTGCTGCTGCTCGCTCTCACGGATCTCCGCGGCGCGCGTGAGCATGTTGCGCATCCGATCGAAGGACATCGTGGAGTTGTTGTTCTCTGTCACGGCTGAGTGCCTTCGTCCAGGGGAGGGGGAGACCACGGGAGCCTATCCGCGTCACGCGGCGCCTCTGTACCACCCCCGAGAAGAATCGGCGGTGCGCGGACGGGCAACTGACCCGATCGGGTCATCCCGTTACTCTGAACGCCGAAGCGCCGGTCGGAAGCGCGCGGCAGCAGCCGATGATGTTCCTACCTTGGGGTGACTCAACCCGTCTGGTGGTTGCAGAAAGTTGCTGATCACGGATCTGCAACGACGTTGATGCAGCAAATGATCATACCGTGGTCATGATCGTTTCGGTCGACGCTGAAGCGGCGTGTCGTCTGGAGTAACGTGTAGCGATGAGCACGCCGCTTACCTTGGAGACCATCCGCAGCGCGCCGAAGGTGCTGCTGCACGACCACCTCGACGGTGGCCTCCGCCCGCAGACGGTGATCGAACTCGCCGACGCCACCGGCTACCAGGGCCTGCCCACCACCGACGCGGGCGTCCTCGGCGGCTGGTTCCGCGACAACGCCAACTCCGGCTCGCTCGTGCGCTACCTCGAGGGCTTCGCCCACACGTGCGGTGTCATGCAGGACGAGGCCTCGCTCGTCCGCGTCGCCGCCGAGGCCGTGGAGGACCTGGCCGCGGACGGCGTCGTCTACGCCGAGATCCGCTACGCCCCCGAGCTGAACACCGAGAAGGGCCTCGCGCTGGAACAGGTCGTCGAGGCCGTCCAGGAGGGCTTCCGCCTCGGTTCCGCACGGGTCGCCGAGACCGGCCGCAAGATCCGCGTCGGCACGCTGCTGTGCGCGATGCGCCAGAACGAGGGCTGGCTGCGCATCGCCGAGCTCGCCGTCCGCTACCGCGACCTGGGCGTCGTCGGCTTCGACATCGCGGGCCCCGAGGCCGGGTTCCCTCCCACCAGGGGCCTCGACACGTTCGAGTACCTGCGCCGGCAGAACGCGCACTTCACCATCCACGCCGGTGAGGCGTTCGGCCTCCCGTCGATCTGGGAGGCCATCCAGCACTGCGGCGCCGAACGCCTCGGCCACGGCGTGCGGATCGTCGACGACATCAAGGTGTCCGGCGATGGCACGGTCCAGCTGGGCCGCCTGGCCGCGTACGTGCGCGACCGCCGCATCCCGCTGGAGATGTGCCCGACGTCGAACCTCCAGACCGGTGCCGCGCCCACCCTCGCGGACCACCCGATCGGCCTGCTCGCGAAGCTGCGGTTCCGCGTCACGGTCAACACCGACAACCGGCTGATGAGCGACTGCTCGCTCTCCAGCGAGTTCGCCGCGCTGGCCGAGACGTTCGGGTACGGCTGGGCCGACCTGCAGTGGTTCACGATCAACGCGATGAAGTCGGCGTTCCTCGGGTTCGACGAGCGGCTCGCGATCATCAACGAGCTGGTCAAGCCGGGGTACGCGGCGCTGACGGCGCAGAACTGACCTGAACGGCGAAGGGCCGCTCACCCCGGGGTGAGCGGCCCTCCGCGTCGACAGCGGTCAGTTGGAGTTGAGCCGGTCCTCGAACTTCGCCTGCAGCTCGCGGAACGAGGCCACCTCGGCGTCGTACGGCGCGGACGGTGCGAGACGCGTCGGGTCGGGCGAGACCACGAACGACACGAGCCAGCCCAGCGACTCCGACGACGCCAGCGCGTCCTTCACGGACTCGTCGCCTGCCCACTCCGCCGCGTCCTCGAACAGCTCGACGGCGAGGTCGAGCTGGTGCGGGTCGAGGGAGTCGGGGCCCTCCTCCATGTCCTCGGCGATGCCGGTCAGCACGTAGACGTTCTCGTCGTCCACGTCGACGTCGAGCTCGCCCGCGGTGGCCTTGACCTTGACGTCGTTCCACGTCTCGACCTCGGCCAGGTCGTGGTCGTCGTTCTCGGCCACGAACCGGCTCAGCGCGCGGGCCGAGGTGAAGGCCTCGATCTTGCCGCGGCGGCCCAGGAACACCGGGTCGTCGCCGAGGTAGCAGCGCAGCGTGTAGAACTCGCCGGCCGAGGTGATGATCTTGATGGGGTCGATGCCGGCGTCGGCCCAGAAGCCCGTCGGAGCGGCCTTCTCCTCGGCGTCCTCGTCAGCCGGGTCCTCGACCTCGGCCGCGGCGGCGGTCTCCGCCTCCAGCGCGGCGAGCTCCTCCTGCGCGACGGAGAGCTCCTTCTCCGGCACGTCCGGGGTGTTCACGACGCTGTCGATCGCGTCGAGCACCTCGTCCCACTTCTCGGAGACGACCTCGGACATCGCGTCCCACAGCTTCGCGCCGTCACGGCCGCTGAACGGCAGCGTGCCCTGCGGCAGCAGCGAGAAGCCCTCGGCCGCGTCGAGCACCTCGTGCACCTTCTCGAGCTCGCACACGTCCGCGAGGGAGCGCACGATCGCGATGACGTCGGCGAGCTCGCCGATCGTCCAGGTGTCCGGGTCCTCGGCGATGAGCTCGGGCACGCCGACGAGGTCGAACTGGTGGTTGTCGTCGGGCGACAGGTCGGCGACGCCCAGCGACGGCACGAGCGGCCACGCGGGGTGGTCGGTCAGGTCGTGCTCCTCGGCGGTGCGCACGAACGCGGCGAGGTGCGCGGCGTCGGGGAAGACGAACAGGTCCTCCTCGTCACCGAGGAACGCCTCCCACTCCTCGCCCTTCTCGCGCCAGCGAGGTGCCCACAGCGTGACGACGTCACCCTGCGTCAGCCCCAGCTCGATGGGGACGATGTCCTGCGCCATCCTGACCTCCCGGTCACGCCTGCCTGATGCCGTGGACGAGGGTAACGGTGCTGATCACCGCAGCCACAAGGGGTTCTCGAAGAAAGCGTCGTCGTCGGCGTCCGCCGGTCGGGGCTCCCGCCGCCCGCGCTCGGGCGTCCCCTGCTCAGCAGGGGCTTTGGGCGGCACGACCGGGTTCCACGTCGACCGGAACGGCGAGTCGCCGGTGATCGACTCGACGTCGATCGCCATCCCGTCGCCGAGGGCCAGCGCCATCCTGTTGAAGCTCGTCTGCAGCGCCGCGTTCGTCGCGAGCCGGACGGTCTCGGTGACGACCTGCCCGACGACCCGGGCACCCTGGGTGAGCAACGCGGGGTGCAGGTGCAGGGCCCTGATCTCGCCCTTCGACGACGCCGTGACCATGCACCGGCCGTTGGGGTGCTCGACGGTGGCGGTGATGGCCTTGAGCTCGCGCTGGAGCTGCTCGACGGCCTGCAGGCGTTCCTCGTTCACGGCCGCCACCCCTGCTCGTCCTCGTCGCGGACGTCCGCGAAGCCCATCGCGGTCAGCTCGCGCGGGTCGACGACGCGTTCCAGCGTCCGGTGCAGGCGGGCGCCGGCGTCGCGCTGGGCCTGCGCGGCGACGCGCATGATCTCGGCGGCGAGGCCGTGCGGGCCCATCCGCAACGACGCGGGGCTCACGGTGATCTCCTGCGGCGGACCGCCGGGCGTCGCGACGACCGTCACGGCGCCGTCCGGTGAGGACGCCCGCCCCGTGACCGGACCGCTGCGCGCGGCGTGCTCCGCCACGGCCTGCTCGACCTCGCGCACCCTGCGCGCGGCGCGCTCGACGTCGTCGTCCACCTGGCCACCCCCTGGTCCGGACAGTGTGCCGCATTCCGGTGTTCCCGGCGGGCTGGTCGTTAGTGTCGGGGTCATGACCGATCCCCGCGAAGTCGTCCTGGCGTTGCTGCGTGCCACCGAGAGCTGCGATCCCGGCGAGGTCGTGCGGCACATGGCCGACGACGTCGTGTGGCAGAACGTGCCGCTGCCGCCCGCCAGGGGGCGCGCCTCGGTGGCCAAGCAGCTGCACGCCATGCACAAGGTCGTCCACGAGGTCGAGGTGCGCGTCCACAACATCGCCGTCAACGGCGACGTCGTGCTCACCGAGCGGACCGACGTGATCGGCCGCGGGGCGTGGCGCGCCGAGTTCTGGGTCTGCGGCACCTTCGTGGTGCGCGACGGGAAGGTCGTGCTGTGGCGTGACTACTACGACAACGCCACCTTCCTGTTCGCGTGCCTGAAGGGCCTGGGCCGGGCGGCCTTGACGACCGCCCGCAGGCTCGGTCAGCCCGTCGGCCGGTAGAAGCCGTAGAACGACATCCCGGAGTTCGACGTCCGGATCGGCTGCACCTGCACCGGGTCGCCGGCCTCGACCATCTGGCCGTTGCCGATGATCATGGCCACGTGGCCGTCCCACACGACGAGGTCGCCGGGCAGCACCTGGCCCGGCGGCACCGACGCACCCATCGCCTGCGACGACGCCGGGCGCGGGATGTCGAAGCCGGCGCCCGCGTAGGCCCACTGCGTGAGGCCGGAGCAGTCGGTGCCCTGGGGCGGGTTCGCGCCGCCCCACACGTACGGGGTGCCCAGTGCCGACAGCGCGTTGCGCACGGCCATCGCGGCGATCTCGTTCGGTGCCTCGGAACTGCTGCCGTCGGGCAGGTTCACGCCGACGCCGTCGCCGGGCTGCGGCGGGATCGCGACGGGGAGATGGGGACCCGATCCGCCGCCACCACCTCCGCCTCCACCGCCACCACCGCCGCCGGAACCACCGCCCCCGCCCCCGCCGCCTGACCCGCCACCGGATCCCGAGCCGGAACCGGATCCCGGGCCGGGGTCGTGCCTGGTGGCCGGGACGTCGGTGGCGCTCGCGGTCATGGTGGAGCCCTCGTCGCCGCCGAGCGGTTCGCCGAGCTTCTCCAGCGCGCCCTTGTCGGGGGTCTGCAGGCCGGTGAGCCGGCCGACGAGCTGGGTCAGCTGGTCGCGCACCTTCTGCAGCTCGGCGGAGGTCTTGCTCTGGTACCCGGAGGCCATCCCGGCGAGCTCGGCCATCGCGTCCAGCACGACGCCGGAGCCGGAGAGCTTCGACGCGGCGACGGCGGCCTCGAGCTTCGGCGTCGCCTTCGCGACGAACTCGTCGATGAGGCCCTGGATCGCCGTGCGCCCGCCCGTCACCGCCGTCACGCCGGACGACGCCACCGTCTTGATGGTGGAAGCGTTGGCGGACAAGGTGTTCGCGGCCGAGGCGAAGGAGGAGACGCGGCCGGTGAAGGCGTTCGCCTTGTCGCCCGACCACGTGTTCAGCACGGCGGTCGAGGCCGAACCGTGCCGCGTGGCCAGGTCGGTCATCGCGGTCTGCGCGCGCCCGAACGCCTCGGCGGCCCGCGTGGCGCCACCGGTGTCGCCGTCGAGCTTCGCGAGGTTCTCCTTCATGGGGGCCAGGAACTGGCCGAGCATGCCCTCGACGCTCATGTCCGCGCCGCCTTGTCGATCGACGCCTTGTGCGCGTCCTCCTGGGCGACGTAGGCGTCCCGCGCCTTGGTGACGGCCGTGCCGAGCCCGGAGAGCCCGGTGGCCGCGGCCTTCAGCGCGTCGAGCTGCGCCTGCGCGGCGGCCTGGAAGGCGGCGTTGAGGCCGACCTCGCCGCCGATCTTGCCGAAGCAGTCGCCGGGCAGCGACGTGGTGCCGTCCAACGTCCCGGTGCCGACCGTGCCCACCTCGCTCGCCAGACCGCTCACCGCCGACGCGTAGCCGGTCAAGGCGTCGAGGTCGGCTCTGAGACCCTGTTCCGCCATCTGAAAGTTCTTCCCCCAGTCGTGGCCTGTTCGCCTTGATCCTGCCCCGATGAGCGGTACCTCGCCCGTCGTTCCGCCAAGATCATGGGTCCGTGGGTGTGATCGAGCACTGGAACCGGATCCTGGCCTGGCTGGCGGAGCACGCTCCCGCCACCCGTGCCGTGCTGCGTCCGAGGTACGACGCGCTGCCGGAGCTTCGGGTTCCGATCGACCTGCAACTGTGGTGGAGCGTCTACGGCGGTACCGAGAAGGGCCTGTACGCCGAGATCCTGCCGCCGTTCTACACGCCGCTGGGCGCCGACCGCGCGTTCGTGATGAGGGACAGCCGCACGAGCAGGGCCGCCGACGCCTCCGAGGCCGGCGCGCCGACGAGCTGGTACCACCCGGAGTGGCTGCCGATCGCGTTCGACGGCACGGGCGACGTCCTGGCCGTGGACCTGCGGCCCGGTGTGCTGCGCGGCTGCGTGGTCGAGTGGGACCAGGAGCGCAACGAGATGGTGAAGCCCGAGTACACCTCGCTCGCGGAGATGTTCGACCAGGTGGCGACGGCCCTGGAGAACCGCGGGTCGGTGGGGCACTGCTTCCCCGAGGTCAACTCGGCGGACGAGCTGCACTGGCGCACGAGCTAGCTGACGCCCGCGAGCGAACGCTGAGGCTGCTCCTGGGGCACGGCCGTCACGCGGGTGTGGACCTTCACCACCGCGAGGGCGCCCAGCCACCCGAGGGCGGTGCCGGTGGTGTTCGTCATCAGGTCGTCCACGTCGAAGATCCGGTTGGCCCACAACAGCTGCGAGCCCTCGACGAGCAGCGAGAGGGCGTACCCGGCGAGCGCTGCCTGGCCGATCGTGCGGCGGCCCCAGAACAGCAGCATCGCCCCGAGCGGCACGAACAGCAGCACGTTCAACGTCATCTGGTCGAACGCGATCCGGCCGTCGCGGAAGGTGTCGGCGACCCACTGGAACGGGACGAGCTGCACGGGCTGGTGCGGCGGGATCGTCTGCACCGGCAGGAACGTCGCCGCGAAAAGCATACTCGCGTAGACGGTGATGGTCGCACCGCGGAATGTCAGCTGACGGAACACCAACTGCGGGAGCAGGAAGACCACCGAGAGGAAAATGCCCCACTGGATGCTCACGAGCTGTGCATTCGTCATGCATACAACGTAAAAAACCGGCCCCCGGCGCACATCGCGCTGAGGGCCAGTCCCGTCCTCGTACTTCCGGCCGAGTACTACTCCGCCGCGTAATCCCGCGGGCTGATGCCGCGTAGTACCGGGCCGCACGCCAGGGCCGCTACCAGCGCGACCACGACTCCGACGCCCACCGGTGCCAGCACCCACGGCGTGACCGGCATTTCGCCGTGGCCCACCACTCCGCGCGCCACGGTGAGCAGTCCGACGCCCACGACAATTCCCGCGCCGCATGCCGCGAGTGTGACGGCGGCCACCGGGAGCATCACTTCGCGGCGCAATGCGCGCCCCAGAACGCGAATCGGTGTTCCGGCCGCGATCAATGCGCCGAAAGTGCGCCTGCGGTCGATCACCGAACCCGCCGCGGCCACCGCCGCGCCGATTCCGCCGAGCACCGCCGCTATCGAGAGACCGATGACGGTGGCCCGTTCCAGGTCGGCCATCAGCGTGTCGCCGTACAGCTCGTCGCTGTTCGCGAGCCGCGCGCCGGGCAGGCCGCCGACCAGGGCGGTGTGCACGGCCTCGCGGTTCTCCGCCGTCGTCGGCACCGCGACCAGCGACACCTCGCCGGCGACGGCGGGCAGCAGCTCCCGGTCGATGACCGCGCTCACCCGGCCGCTGCCCGCGAAGGGCCGCGTCTCGTACCTGGCGGGGAGCGAGGTCTGGGTCTGCGCGGACTCGAACTTGGTGCCCTGCAGGGGCTCTGCGGTGTACACGGCGGGTCCCGGCCGGCAGGCCAGACCGGGCAGCACCGTCGCCACGTCCTCGCAGCGCCCGACGACGACGGCCATGCCGCGCACGTCGTCCCCGACCGTGCCGTCGAGCATCGTGACGATGGGCGCCGAGGTCGCCAGCCGCAACCCGGTGACGTCGTGCTTCACGTCCTCCGCCACGACCGCGTTCTCGCGCCAGGTCGGGTCGCGGAACGGCACCTGGCTCTCCAGGCCCGGCAGCATGGTCAGCGCCATCGAACCGGTGAAGACCGCGATCACCACGCCCGCCGAGCCGCGGAACGCCGCCACCGGGTCGCCGGCGAGCCGTCGTCCGGCCAGCAGCGTCGACGGCCCGCGCCACCGCCCGACGAAGAACCTGCCGACCCACGCCGTCACCACGGGTCCCGCCAGCACCAGCGCGAGCGCCACCGCACCCAGCCCGAGCAGCACCACCGTGAACTGGTTGTCGCCGCGGGCCTGCTGCGCGTACGTCACCCCCAGGAAGAACACGCCGATCGCACCGCCGATCGCCAGCAGCCGCCACGGCCGGACGGTCCGCCTCTGCTCGGCCGCGAGCGGCTGGTTCACCACGCGCCGCAGCCCCAGGATCGCGGCGCCGACGACCAGCACCGGCGCGAGCAGGGCCACCGCCGCCACGACCGCGGGCGTGGGCACGAAGTCACCGGGGAACCACGTCCCGCCCTCCCACGGGATCGTGGCGGTGACATAGCTGAACGGCTTGGCCAGCAGCACGCCTAGCACGCTGCCCACCACCGCGCCGATCGCGGTCTCCACGGCGGTCATCACCACGACCTGGCGCGGACTGGCGCCGGCCAGCCGCAGCGCGGCGAGGCGCCGCTCCCGTTTCGCCGCGGTCAGCCGGGCCGCCGACGCGACCAGCACCAGGCAGGGCACGACCAGCACCACCAGCCCGACGCGGGTGAGCAGGGTGAGCATGCTCCGGTAGTCGTCGGGGTACGGCCCGGTGCCGCCCCGCAGGTCCGGCGCGGGGTAGCCGGCGCGCACCTCCTCGTGGCCGACGATCGCGACCAGCTCTCCCGGGAACTTCAGCGCCTGCGGCCCGATCTCGGCGACCTGCCTGCCGGGGAACCGGTTCCCGAGCTTCTCCGGCGGGGTCGTCCGCACCAGGTCCGCGAGGGCGGGGGACAGCAGCACCTCGCCCGCCTCGGGGAACTTCGCGATGCCGTCGGCCACCGCCACGGCGCCCGGCCGGGTGCGCGCCACGTCGAACCGCTGGATCAACCGGCCGTCGTACGAGTCCCTGGTCACCGCGACGGAGATCGCGCCGTCGCTCTTGGCACCGAACACCTCGCGCCACACCGTGCGGTCGGACCGCGCCTGCAACGCGTTCGGCGCGGCGACGAGCCAGAGCACCAGCGACACGGCGATCATCACGCCGAGCGCGACGAGCACGGTCGCGACCTGGCTGCGCCGGTCCCTGCGCAGCACCGCGAGAGCGATCCTCACGCCGACACCCCTGCCGCGATGCGCCCGTCCTGGATCTCGACGACGCGCAGCGCCCGGTCCGCGATCGCCTTGTCGTGCGTGACGATCACGACGGCCGCCCCGGTCTCCTCGGCGGCCTGCAGGAGCGCGGTCATCATCTCCTGGCCGGTGCGCGTGTCGAGGGCGCCGGTCGGTTCGTCGGCGAAGACGACCCGCGGCTTGTGCGCGAGGGCCCGCGCGATCGCGACCCGTTGCGCCTGGCCGCCGGACAGCTCGCCGGGCCGCCGCTTCTCCAGACCCTGCAGGCCGAGGCGGGCGAGCCACGACCGCGCCGCGCCGAGCGACTCCTCGCGCGCACCGCCGCCCAGCAGCATCGGCAGCGCCGCGTTCTCCTCGGCCGTCAGCTCGGCCACGAGCATGCCCGACTGGAAGACGAACCCGAACGCCGTGCGCCGCAACGCGCTGCGGCCCGTCTCGTTCAGCTCGCCGATCGCGCGCCCGTCGAGGAACACCTCGCCGCCGTCGGCGCGCAGGATGCCGGACAGCACGTGCAGCAGGGTCGTCTTGCCGGAGCCCGAGGGCCCCACGACCGCCAGCACGTCACCGGCGGAGATGTCGATGTCCACCCCGGCGAGCGCGTGCACGTCGCCGTAGGTCTTGACCAGGCCACGAGCGGCCAGAACGGAATTCATGACACTGAAGGTGCCGTGCGCGGGCGGCGAAAACCTCAGCCTTGACGACACACCGGATCAGCCGGATGACCGAGGCCGGAGAGGTGGCGGGGTCCTACCGTTGTCCCCCGTGGACAGTCATCGGGGCCAATGGCCGATCGCCGGTGTGCTCGCGCTGCTCATGCTGGGCGAGCTCATCTTGATGAACGGGCCGCGCGGCGGCGAGGCGCTCGTGTGGCTGCTCGGCGTGCCGTTGTGCATCGTCGCCGTCACGTCGTTCAAGTCGCGCGACTTCGTCGTCCCGGTGGCCGTGGCGTCGGTGCTGGCGTCGTCGGTCGCGATGCGGTTCTTCGACGTCGACCTGCCCACCATCCTGAGCCCGCTGACGATCGCGGAGACCGCCGCGTGCCTCGTCATCACGGCCGTGGTGGTGCGGGAGGAGACGCGGCGCGCGGCCACGTGGTCGGTCGGCTCGCTGATGGCGGTGAGCTTCTTCGCCGCGATCGTCCGGGACAACTGGCTGTTCAACGGCAACTACAACGAGATGTTCGGCGCGCTGGTCCTGGGTTTCGCCGCCGTCGGCACCGGCCTGTACTTCCGCGCCCGCGACACCGAGAGCGGCCGCCTGCTCGCCGCCGCCGTCACCGACGCGCAGAAGGAAGAACGCATCGCGCTGGCCCGCGAGCTGCACGACGTCGTCGCCCACCACGTGACGGGCATGCTCGTGCAGGCGCAGGCCGCGCTGGAGGTCTCCGACGACGACCCGCAGGCCGCCCACCGACTGCTGCCGGGCATCGTCCGCTCGGGCACCGAGGCGCTCGGCGCGATGCGGCGCCTCGTCGGCACCCTGCGCCAGGGCGAGCACGACGTCGCCACGACCGACCTCGCCGCCGACGTCATCTCCGCCGTCGAACGCACCCGCGAGCTCGGCATCGAGACCCGGCTGCGCATCGACCTGCCCGACGACGTGCCGCCGGAGCTCGGCCGCTCGGTGTTGCGCCTGGTCCAGGAGTCGCTGACCAACGTGCACAAACACGCGCAGGGTCCCACCATGATCGACGTGGAGATCTCGCGGACCGGCCGCGGCGCGCTGCGGGTGGTCGTCGCGGACGACGGCCGGCCCGGCGAGCTGAACCAGGGCGGCTACGGTCTCGTGGGAATGCGCGAGCGGGTCGACCTGCTCGGTGGCCTGTTCTCCGCGGGCCCGCGCGAGAACGGCTGGCAGGTGCTCGCCGAGCTACCCCTGGAAGGGAAGAAGTGATCTCGGTCCTCATCGCCGACGACCAGGAGATGGTCCGCGTCGGCTTCCGGATGATCCTCGAGAAGCAGCCCGACATCACCGTCGTGGCCGACGTGGCGGACGGCATCTCCGCCGTCTCCGCCGCCCGCGAGCTCAAGCCGGACGTGGCCCTGCTCGACATCCGCATGCCGGGCCTCGACGGGCTGGAGGTCACCAAGAAGCTGTCCGGCTCCACCAAGGTCGTCGTGGTGACCACGTTCGACCTCGACGAGTACGTGCACACGGCGCTGGAGAACGGCGCGTCCGGGTTCCTGACGAAGGACGCCGGTCCGGCGCTGCTCGTCGAGGCCGTGCGGGCGGCGGCGCAGGGCAACGCGCTGATCTCGCCGCAGGTGACCGTGCGGATGCTGGAGCACTTCTCGCGCCCGGCGCGGCGGCCTGATCTCGGGTTGCTGACGGCTCGGGAGCAGGACGTGGTGCGGGAGGTCGCTCGGGGGCTCACCAACCAGGAGATCGCTTCGGCGTTGTTCCTGTCGTTGTCGACTGTGAAGACGCACATCGCGTCTGTGCAGACGAAGTTGAACGTTCGGAACCGGGTTGGGATCGCTTCTTGGGCTTGGCGGGCCGGGTTGGTGAACTCGTGACGTTCGAGATCGAGTTTGTGCGTGCGATTGTGGGCGGGTTTCTGTTTACTGCTCGGGGCTCCGCCCCGGACCCCGCCAGCTGATCAAAGACCGGCCAGCGCCGTGGGCGGGTTGATGGCACGCCTGTTTCGTTGGGCGGCTGTGCGTTGCGTAGGTGGTGCGGTTCGGGTGGGGGGTCCCGTCCCGAACCGGGCAGAGCGAGCCACACCAGGTCAGGGGTGTCAAACCGCCGAAAAGCGTGGCGGTTTGACACCCCTGACCTG
>NZ_DASVFL010000215.1:0-35565 GCF_036380075.1 Lentzea sp.
CGAGACGAGTCGACCCAGGCGATGAGGGACATCGCACGCCTGGTCAAGGAGGACGACCGCCTGGTACCGGTGATGCTCCCGCTGGGCGACGGCCTGCTGGTAGCCGCCAGGCGCCCGTAGCAACGCAGGCCGCAGGCCGCGCGTGTGATCGAGGGCCAACGGCCCGAGCCGAACGGAGCAAAGCTCCGCGCGGTGGGTGCCCCGTCACGAGTCGCGCCACAGCTCTTGCTGCAACGAGGTAGGGGTGTCAACCCGGCACGCTTTTCGCCGGGTTGACACCCCTACCTCGTTGTGGCCCGCTCCTGGTGCGGCTTGTGACGGTGCACCCACCGCAACGCAACCAACAAAGCAACCGGCGGCCGCCCAAAGCAACAGGCGTGCCATCAACCCGCCAGCGGCGCGGTGCCCCCGATCAGATTGCCGGGGGTCTGGGGGCAGCGCCCCCAGGAGGAAGCACGCAACAGGAACGGCAGCAAGCAAGGCGACCACCCGCCCGCTCGCGGCCCGCCCCAGGCAAGCCGACCACCCGCCCAGCCGGCGAAACCCAAGCTGACGCAGGCGTCCCCCCGCAGGAAGCCCCTCTCGCAACACAACCTACCCAGGGGGTCCGACAAGATCAGTAAGCCCGAACACCCTTGCCAAGAACAGTGACCCCACCAGCGGAAACCGTGTACCGCTCCCGATCCATAGGAGCATCCACCCCGATCAACGCCCCATCGGGCACCACGACGTTCTTGTCCAAAATGGCCCGCCGCACAACCGCACCCTTGCCGATCCGAACCCCGGGCAACAAAACCGACCCCTGCACCACAGACCCCACCTCGACGGTGACGTCGGAGGAGATCACCGACCCGTGGATCTTGCCGGAGATGATCGACCCCGGCCCCACCATCGAGTCCTCCGCGGACCCGCCGGCGATGAACTTGGCCGGGGGCAGCGGCGGGGTGGCGGTGCGGATGGGCCACAGCTGGTTGTAGAGGTTGAAGATCGGATGGACCGAAACGAGGTCCATGTGCGCGTCGTAGTAGGCGTCGATCGTCCCGACGTCCCGCCAGTAGCCGCGGTCGCGGTCGGTCGCGCCGGGGACCTCGTTGTCCTGGAAGTCGTAGACGTGCGCCTTACCCCGGTCGACGAGCATGGGGATGATGTCGCCACCCATGTCGTGGTCGGAGTCCGGGTTCAACGCGTCCCCGCGCAGCGCGTCCAGCAGCGCCTCGGTCGTGAAGACGTAGTTGCCCATCGAGGCGAAGGTGACGTCCGGGTCGTCCGGCACGTGCGGCGGCTCCGACGGCTTCTCCAGGAAGCGCGTGATCTTGCCGGAGGCGTCGGAGTCGATGCACCCGAAGGCCTTGGCCTCGTTGCGCGGCACGCGGATGCCGGCGACGGTCACGGCCGCGCCCGACTCGACGTGCTGCGAGATCATCTGGCTGGGGTCCATCCGGTACACGTGGTCGGCACCGAAGATGACCACGTGGTCCGGCTTCTCGTCGTGAACCAGGTTCAGCGACTGGAAGATCGCGTCGGCGGAACCGGTGTACCAGCGCGGGCCCAGGCGTTGCTGGGCCGGGACCGGGGTGACGTACTGACCGAGCACATTGGACAGGCGCCACGTCGTCGAGATGTGGCGGTCCAGCGAGTGCGACTTGTACTGCGTCAGCACGCAGAGCTTCGCGAGCCCCGCGTTGACCAGATTCGACAGCACGAAGTCGACCAGCCGGTAGTTGCCCCCGAAGGGCACAGCCGGTTTCGCGCGGTCGGCCGTCAGCGGCCAGAGGCGCTTGCCTTCACCACCGGCAAGCACAATTCCGAGAACGTGCGGCTGCCCCTTCACAGCACGTGACCCTATCCGGGCGATCGTTGTTGAACCAGACGCAACTCCGTTCGTCCCAACGGGCGCCTCCGTGATCTACGGTGAGTGCGTGCGAGTTGCGCTCTTGACACGGGAATATCCGCCGGAGGTCTACGGCGGCGCCGGCGTGCACGTGGGATTCCTCGTGCCTCATCTCCGCGAGCTCGTGGACGTGGACGTGCACTGCTTCGGCGGGCCCAGATCCGACGCCACGGCTCACAACCCGCCGCACAGCCTGGAGCAGGCGAACGCGGCCCTCACCACCCTCGCGGTGGACCTGGAAATGGCCGCCGCGGTGTCCACGGCGAACCTCGTGCACTCGCACACCTGGTACGCCAACATGGGCGGTCACCTGGCCAAACTCCTCCACGGGATCCCCCACGTGGTCACCGCGCACTCGCTGGAGCCGCGCCGGCCGTGGAAGGCCGAGCAGCTCGGCGGCGGGTACCGGATCTCGTCCTGGGCGGAGCGCACGGCGTACGAACACGCCGACGCGGTCATCGCCGTGAGCGAGGGGATGCGGGCCGACGTGCTCGACGCCTACCCCGCTCTCGACCCCGCGAAGGTCCACGTCGTCCGCAACGGAATCGACTCCCAGGCCTACCACCCGGTGACCGAGACCGACGCCCTGACGTCCCGTGGGATCGACCCCGCGAAGCCGATCGTGGCCTTCGTGGGAAGGATCACGCGGCAGAAAGGTTTGAGCCACCTGGTCGCCGCCGCGCACCACGTCGACCCGGAAGCGCAGATCGTGCTGTGCGCCGGAGCGCCGGACACCCCGGAGATCGCCGAGGAGATCCGGCAGGCGGTCAGCGAGCTGTCCGAGTCGCGGGCGGGCGTGTTCTGGATCCAGAAGATGCTCCAGCCGGCCGAGGTGCGGCAGATCCTCAGCCACGCCACGGTGTTCGTGTGCCCGTCGGTCTACGAACCGCTCGGCATCGTGAACCTGGAGGCGATGGCGTGCGGCACGGCGGTCGTCGCGAGCGACGTCGGCGGCATCCCCGAGGTCGTCGTGCACGGCGAGACCGGCCTCCTCGTGCACTACGACGAGCACGACCCGTCGACCTACCGGCTCGAGCTCGCCCAGTCGATCAACGAGTTGATCACAGACCCCGACCGCGCGCGGCGCTTCGGCCTCGCCGGTCGCACACGCGCTGAGCAGGACTTCTCGTGGTCCGCGATGGCCGAGCAGACGGTCGAGGTCTACCGTAGTGTGACTTGAGTCACTTCCCGTTTGGGCAACCCGGACGGGTGAGCGCCGCCTTTAACCAGTAGTGATGTCGTCGATCCATCTGGTGAGGGAACTGTGCGCGGAGCGCTGCTGGGTCTGACGGTCGTCCTCGCGGTGACTGGATGCGCCACAGCTCCCGCCGCCCAGCCGACGGCCGTGCAGCTCACCGTGGGAGGCCTGAAGCTCGCCGACGCCTCGGACCTCCAGGCCCAGGCCGAGGCGCAGCTGGCCTACACGCTCGAGTACGGCTACGTGGCACGGGCCGGCGCCGCGGCGGTCAGCTGCTGGTTCTCCAAGACGGGCGTCGAGTCCGAGGTGGACAAGCGGCTGTGGTGCGGGCCGGTCCAGGTCCCCGGCACGGGTGCCGGCACCGACTGGGTGCCCGTGCCGATGAAGGAAGTCACCAAGAACGACGACGAGGTCCGCTACGAGGTGCAGTCGCCGCAGGTGCCGGAGAACGGCAACCGCAGCACCCCGTCCGGCAAGCTCGTGCGCACCGACGGCAAGGAGATCGACCCGTCGAAGCAGCAGGACCTCACCGCCGGCCGCGACTTCCTCGCCGTGCTGCCCGACGACGGCAAGCGCAGCAACTCCGACCTCGGTCTGGGCGACGTCGACGTGAAGCTGCGCGACGACCTCCTCTCCACCTCCGTCACCGGCTGGGCCAACCCGGACATCTGGTTCACCGCCGAGGGCACCGTGCGCGCCGAGGCCGGCTCACGGCTGCGGGTCGTGCGGATGAGGGTCGAGAAGCTCAACGAGACGGACAGCGGTTTCCACCGCACCAACTGGCAGGGCTTCGCGCCGCAGCCGTCCGAGCTCGCGCTGGAGGTGCCCGGCAAGCGCCAGGTGCTGCCGTCCGAGCGCCTGCCCGCCAACGGCTCGGTGTTCGTCGTCTTCACCGTGCCGGACCCGCAGGAGGGCACCGAGTCGCTCGCGCTGGGGTCGCTGGGCGCCAAGTCGCTGGAGCAGCGCGCCGAGCTCCCCTCCGGCAAGCGCACCGACAACGCGCCGCCCGTGCTGCAGCGCGCCGCCGCTCCCGCCCACTTCACCGAGCCGACCCAGAAGATCCGCTTCGGCGACCGCGAGCTCGGCATGAAGATCACCGGCATCAGGCTCGGCCGGCAGCGCCCGATCAAGCTCGGCGAGAGCCAGTACGACGTGGCCACGATCTCCGCGCCGGACAAGGCGCTGCTGGAGGTGCGGATCGAGGCCACCGGCAACCTGCCCGACACCGCGGGCGGCTTCCTCACCAAGGACCTCGTCACCGTCACGCTGCCGGACGGCGCCACCGCCCGGCAGGTGGGCGCGCGCTACGACGGCGGCCCGCTTCCGTTCGCGGTCGTGGTGGAGGTCCCGGCGGACACCCGCTCGGTCTCGGTCGGCCTGGTCGAGGGCAGGCCGGACCTGCCGCGGCTGGGCGTGACGGCCATCGCGCCGGTCGACTCGCGCATCACGCTCGCGCTGGACTTCTGAGCGGCCTCGGCCGCCTCCCGCTTCACCCTCGCGCCGGAGTTCGCGGCGAGCATCGCGGCCAGCGCCAGCCAGCCGAGGACCACGAGCACCAGCCCGCCCCAGCCCCACTCCTCGTACGAGGTGCTGCCGGACGTGCCGCCGACGCTGCTGCCGACGTAGAACCCGCACAGGTACAGCCCGGACGCGTGCCCGCGGGCGTGCTCGGGGGCCCGCGCGCCGACCCAGCCGCTGGCGGTGGTGTGCGCCGCGAAGAACCCGGCGGTGACGACCGCGAGGCCCAGCGGCACCCACAGCAGGCTCGCCAGCGCACCGAGCGCCAGCACGCCGATGCACATCAGCAGCACGCGCCCGCGTCCGTGGCGGTCGGCCAGCCTGCCCGCGAACGCCGCCGAGGTGCTGCCGAACCCGTAGAAGAGGAACACCAGCGTCTCCAGCCACACCGGCCCGGTGAGCTGGAAGCCCGCGACGTTGTAGAACGAGATGAACGCGCCCACGAGCAGCACCGCCACCGCGTACAGCGAGAGCAGCACCGGGTCCCGCAACGCCGCCTTCATCCCCCGCGGCGCGCGCTTGGGGCGGTTCTGAGCAGCCGGCAGCAGGAACACCACGACCAGCGCCGCTGCCAGCCCGAACGCGCCCGCGAGCAGCACCGAGCCGCGCCACCCCAGCCAGTCCGCGGTCATGCCGGTGACCAGCCGGCCGGTCATGCCGCCGAGGCTGTTGCCGGCGATCATCGCGCCCATCGCGGCGCCGAGCCGGTCCTTGCCCAGCTCGTCCGCGAGGTACGCCATCGACGCCGCGGGCACGCCGGCCGCCGCGACGCCCTGCAGCACCCGCAGCACCAGGAACACCTCGTAGTTCGGCGCGAACGGCAGCACGAGCCCGAGCAGGGCCGCCACCAGCACGCTGACCACGATCACCGGCCGGCGCCCGACCCGTTCGGAGAGCATCGCGATCGGCACGACCACCACCGCCAGCGCGAGCGTCGCGGCCGAGAGCGCGAGCGACGCGGCACTCGGGCCCAGCCCGTACTCGTCGGCGATCTGCGGCATCACGGGCTGCGGCGTGTAGAGCAACGCGAAGCACGCGAACCCCGAGGCAGCGACGGACGCGGTCAACCTGTTCACGTCTTCGACGCTAAGCCATACGTCCAATACGGAATTGGGCGAGAATCGATCCGTGGACGAATTGGAACTGGCCCCGAAGCTGGCGGTGTTGAAGGCGCTCGCCGCCGACGAGCACGTGACCCGCGTCGCGGAACGCGTCGGGCTCCCGCAGCCCACGGTCAGCCGCTGGCTCGCGGAGCTGGGTGAGCAGCTGGGCGCGCCGATCGTCGCGAAGAGCGGGCGGCGCGTCCGGCTCACCCGCGCGGGCCGCCTCCTCGCCGAGGCCGCCACCCGCTCGCTGGCCGCGCTGGAACCGGGTCTGCGCGAGGTCGAGGAGGAGCTCGACCCGGAGAAGGGCCGGGTCGTGCTGGGCTTCCTGCACATGCTCGGCCGCGCGATCGTGCCGGAACTGGTCCGCAGCTACCGCGCCGAGCACCCGCACGTGCGGTTCGGCCTGGTCCAGAACGCCCGCCAGGCCGTGGTCGACAAGCTGCTCGGCGGCGAGATCGACCTCGCCCTGGTCGCCCCGCCGCCGTCCGGTCCCGAGTTCGAGTCGGTGGTCCTGTTCGAGCAGCCGCTGATCGTCGTGGTGCCCGCCGGGCACCCGCTGGAGGCCAGGAGTGCCGTGCGGATCGAGGACTTGGCCGGCGAGGACCTCATCACCCTCGAACCCGGCTACGGCCTGCGCCAGATCACCGACGACATGTGCGCCGCCGCCGGCGTCACGCCCCGCTACGTGTTCGAGTGCCAGGAGATCGAGACGGTGCGCGGCCTGGTGGCGGCGGGACTCGGCGTGGCACTGCTCACCCACGCCGAGTTCGCGCCGCCTCCGGGCCTGCGGGAGCTGTCACTGACCCCGCGGACCGGCCGGATCTTCGGGCTGACGTGGCTCGCGGACAACCCGCTGACGCCCGCCGTCCGCGCTTTCCGCGACCACGCCCTGCGGACTCACGGCGTCCAGGTCTGAGACTTCGACCAGGTGCGCAGGTACGACTCGGCACCGCCGAGCATGTCCCGCACGAGCTGGTCGCCGCCGAGCTGCCGGACCTTCTCGACCCAGTCCGGCAACAGCCCGATGTGCGCGCCGCCGTCGACGTTGATGTCCCAGACCCGGTCGCCGGTGCGCTGCCGGTCGACCAGCGGTCCGTCCGGGTAGCTGCGGAACGGGTAGGTCACGCCGCTCTGCGGTGCCGGGTGCGAGCCGACGCCGTTGTAGTCGGAGCCGAACCCGATCCCCACGTCGTACTTGCGGCGCAACGGCTCCGCTGCGGCGGCCTGCGACACGTACCCCTCGGGGCTGTTCTCGTACCCCGCCACGAACCCGCCGAGCCGGTAGACCTGCTCGGTCCACTGCGCGTCCATCCAGCTGTGGCTGGAGACGATGCCGGGATAACGCGCCTGCGCGGCGAGGTCGAGGGTCCGCCCGGCGGCCTTCACGCTCATGTGGTCGACCTCGATCATCATGTGCCGGCGCATCATGGCCTTCACCGCGTACTCGCCCAGCGAGGTCAAGCCACGCACGTTGCACCGCTTCGCGGGGTCGTAGGCGGGCGCGACGACACCAGCCGGGACCAGCGCGTTCGGCCCGACGGTGCCGATCGGGTTGTCCTGCTGCGGCCCCTTGCACTCCTCGGTCTGCCACCACTGCCCGGTGCGCAGGAACTGACCGGCGTTGATCACGCCACCCTGGGTGCCGGAGTCGAACCGGACACCGCACAGCGCGTTGTCGAACTTGTGGCACAGGAACGCGCTGCGCACGCCGAGCGCGTAGACCTCGTCGAGACCGCGGTCGATGTCGGCCTTGCTGCACAACGGGATGTCGAGCAACGTCCGGCAGCCGAAGATCTCGGACGTCTCGATGCCGAGCACGACAGCGAGCTTGCCCTGCGCGACCACGTCCCGCGCCTGCTCGGACGTGGTGACGATCCGGAACCACCCCTTGCCGGGCCCACCGAACATCCGGTCGACGAACGCCTGGAGCTCGTAGGTCCGCTGCGCCTGCAACCGCACCGACTGCATCTCGTCGCAGGGCTTGTCCTTGAACGGGTGGATGATGCAGAGCGTCGCGTTGCTGGTCAGGTCCTGCACCAGCACGCGCTGCCCACCGCGCCAGGCCCGTTCCAGCCAGGCGTAGTAGTTCTGCTGGTGCGAGACCGTGGTGGACGACGGCCAGTCCTTGAACGTCGGCCAGCCCACCGGGTCGTGCCCGTCGAGGTCACCCGTGACGATCGCCTCGAAGATCGCCCCGATCCCCGCCGGGTGGTGCTCGGGACAGTCCTTCAACGCGTCCGCGACCCCTTGCTCCGAGAACGGCTTGCCGCAGATCAGCCGCCCACCGAACCCCTCGTTCGTCATGAGGTGGTTGTGCGCGTCGACGAACCCGCGCACCCGCCCCTGCTCGTCAGTCCCCCCGAACGGCTCACCGGTCACGTTGATCTGCGAGTCCGGCGCGGGCCTCGCCACCGGTTCCCACCACGGCGCATCAGCCGTGGCGGGTGATATCGACGCCAACACCAACGAGACGGCGAGAGCCAGGCGGAGTAACACGAGCGCTCCTCTACGACGTTGTGAAGGAGCTCACATCATGCCGCGAAACGCGCCCGTCTCGTATCGGCAGATCGGAGGGTCTAGCAGCCCAGCCGCGATGCCGAAGGCGAGCCGTACAGACCCCCGCACTTCCAAGGTCACCCCTGACGCCGATTAGAGCCGGTGAACCCACCCGTTCTTGTGCGATTGGGGCTTGACTTTGGGTGCGAGGTGCTACCCCTTTCGGGCTCGGCCGGTCGCGAAGCGTCCGGCCTTTTCCGGCCGACTCAGCGCCTCGCAAGGGCCCCGAAGTCAAGCCCCAATCGCAATCGTCGCGCAGCGGCGATGCCACTCCAGTCTTTCGTCCGGGGGTGCATGACCACGCTGGAACAGGCACCCGCCCGCCAGAGGGCAACCACGCTGGAACCCCCGCACGGCCAACCTCAGCGCGAATACTTCTCCGCCAACTCCACCAAAGTCCGAGCCCCGAACCCGGTAGCCCCGGCCACCACCTCGTCGTAGACCTTCTCCGACCGAGCAGGCCCGGCGATGTCGAGGTGCGCCCAAGGCACGTCCCCGGCGAACTTCTGCAGGAACAGCGCCGCAGTGATCCCACCGGGCCCGGGAGGGGTCTGCCGGTAGTCAGCGATCTCGCTGGAAACAGCGGAGACGTGCTCCTCGAGCAACGGCATCCGCCACCACTGCTCACCGACGGCGGCCCCGGCCTCGACCACGGAGGCCGCGAGCGAGTCGGACGCGCTCAGCACCGCACCGGTGCGCAGCCCCAGGGACACCTTCATGGCGCCGGTCAGCGTCGCGATGTCCACGAGCAGGTCGGGCTTCAGGTTCTTCACCGCGTACGCCATCGCGTCGGCCAGGACCATGCGGCCCTCGGCGTCGGTGTTCTGGACCTCGGTCGTCGCGCCGCCGTAGTGCCGCACGACGTCGCCCGGCCGGTACGCCGAGCCCGAGACGTGGTTCTCCGCACACGGCACGAGGCCGGTGACCCTGACCGGCAGGCCGCGCCTGGCCACGGCGATCAGCGCGGAGATCACCGCGCCGCCGCCCGCCATGTCGGTGCGCATGAGGTGCATGCCGTCGGCGGGCTTCACCGAGATGCCGCCGGTGTCGAACGTGATGCCCTTGCCGACGAACACCAGGTGCGGGCCGGTGGTGCCGTAGGTCAGCTCCAGGAAGCGGGGCGGGCGGGCCGAGCCGCCGCCGACGGCGAGCACGCCGCCGAAGCCCTGCTGCGCCAGCCACTTCTCGTCGCGCACGGTCGCGGACAGGCCGTCGACCTTCTCGGCGAGCTTGGCGGCGGTGGTCGCGAGCCAGCGCGGGTCCTTGACGTTGGACGGGGTGTTGGCGAGGTCGCGGGTGAGTGAGGTGGCCGTGGCCAGCGCGTGGGCCTTCAGCGCGGCGGAGGTCAGCACCTCCTCGAACCCGGTGTCGCCGGTGACGAGCCTCAGCGAGCCGACCCGCTTCGGGGCCTGTTCGCCGGTGACCTTGAAGCGGTAGCCGCCGAGCGCCGCGCCCAGCACGAACGCGCGCACCTTCGCGGAGTCGAAGTCCGGGGTCAGCAGCACGTCCGCGGTCCTGGGGGCGTCGTCGCCGCTCAACGCGCGCACGAGCGACGCACCGGCCGTGCGGTAGTCGGCGAGCGTGCCCGTGCCGACACCCAGCGTCCAGGCCTCGTCGTGGCGCACCGCCTCACCGGCCTTGCCGGTCAGGCCGGAGACGTCGATGCCGTCGCCACCCGGTCCCAGCGCCGGTCCGGTGGCCGCGAGCACGACCGACGGGACAGCGCGGCGCGCGGTGGTGGCCACCTCGACGTCCACGAGCTTGGTGGGCACTGACGGAACCGTCGACGCCACGGCTTGACCTCCCCTTGCATTGACGACCGTTCATTCTCGCTCAAGCGGGAACGAAGCGATGCCCCGGTCTCCACTGTGGAAACCGGGGCTCTGCTGCTTCCTCGCCGGGTGCCTCAGCCGGCGGCGGCCTTCAGCGCGTCGCCCAAGGCGCTGGCCTCGTCCGCCGACATCTCGACGACAAGGCGCCCACCACCCTCGAGCGGCACGCGCATGACGATGCCGCGTCCCTCCTTGGTGACCTCGAGGGGACCGTCGCCGGTCCGGGGCTTCATGGCCGCCATCGCGTGCTCCCTCCGTCAACATCTTCCCCGTCCGGCCAGGCCGGATCGGCTCCATTCTCCCCTATCGCGACTCAGGGGCGAAACCGAACCGATCTTTTGGCGAGTTCGGGTGACAGTTGTGGATCTTGACTTGTCCCTGATCAGTACCCGTTTTCGCGCCGACGCAACACTTTCGGCGCCGCTGGGCGGTGTGACCGTCGCCGAACTGACCGACACCGCACGGCCGGGGGCGCGGCGTGACAGACTGGGCAGGGTGCGAGCCCGTTCCGCGCTCTTCGACGTCTACGGCGGCCACCTGCGCGAACGAGGTGGCGCCGCCACCATCGCCGCGCTCGTCCGGCTGCTCGAACCCCTCGGTTTCGCCGCGCCGGCCGTCCGCACGGCCGTCTCGCGCACCGTCCGGCAGGGCTGGCTGCACCCCGTGCGGCTGCCCGACGGGCCCGGCTACGCCATGACACCTCGCGGGGAACGGCGGCTCGACGAGGCCGCTGCCCGCATCTACCGCACCCGGCCGTCCACGTGGGACGGTCGCTGGCACGTGGTCGTGCTGGAGGAGCTGCCCGGCCGCGACTCGCGCGACCACCTCGCCTCCTCGCTGCAGCTGCTCGGCTACGGCGCGCTCGGTCCTGTGACGTGGATCGCTCCCCGCCCGTCCCCGGAGCTGGCCGACGTGCTGGCCGCCGAGGAGGTCCTGGCACGAACTTTTCACGGTTCACACGACGGTCGGGACGCCGAGCTGGCGGAGAAGGCCTGGGACCTCGCCGAGCTGGGCCGCGACTACGCCGCGTTCGTCGCGCACTGGACCGAGCAGGTGTCCGTTGTGGACGAAACCGACGACGCCGCCGCGTTCGCCGCCTCCCAGCAGCTGCTGCACGCTTGGCGGAAGTTCCTGTTCCGCGATCCCGGTCTTCCTGCTGAACTGTTGCCACCGGACTGGCCGGGCCGGGCGGCAGCGTCGTTCTTCGACGAACAGACCCTGCGGCTGGCGCCGGGCACGAGCCGCTTCGTCGACGAGTGCCTGCGGCCGGTCCGCAACGTTTCCACTGCTTGATGGAGGTCCAGTGTCCGAGCTCCTCGTCGACGACGCCGATGGTGTGCGCACGCTCACGTTCAACCGCCCCGAGTCGTTCAACGCCTTCACCGTCACGCTGAAGGAGTCGTTCCTCGCCGCGCTGAAGGACGCGGCGGCGGACCCCTCGGTGCGCGCGGTGGTGATCACGGGCGCGGGCAGGGCGTTCTGCGCGGGTCAGGACCTCAAGGAGCACATCGGGCTGCTCCAGGCCGGCGACCCCGCGCCGTTGCACACGGTGGAGAAGCACTACAACCCGATCGTGCGGGAGCTGGTCGGCATGCCGAAGCCGGTGATCGCCGCAGTCAACGGCAGCGCGGCCGGCGCGGGCGCCTCCTTCGCCTATGCCGCGGACCTGCGCATCGCGGGCAGGTCGGCCAAGTTCCTGATGGCGTTCGCCAACGTCGGCCTCACCGCCGACTCCGGCGCCTCCTACACGCTGCCGAGGCTGATCGGCCACGGCCGGGCGATGGAGATGATGCTGCTCGCCCAGCCGGTCGGCGCCGAGGAGGCGTTGCGGGTCGGCATGGTCAACCAGGTCGTGCCGGACGAGGAGCTGCTGGCCACCGCGCACCTGCTGGCCGCGAAGCTCGCCGCCGGGCCCACCACGGCCTACGCGAAGATCAAGGAGGCCCTGGCCGCCGCGGCGGACGGCACGCTGGAGGACGCGCTGGAGGCCGAACGGCGCACCCAGGCCGACTGCGGGGCGACCGAGGACCACCGCGAGGCCGTCGACGCCTTCGTGAACAAGAGGGCGCCCAAGTTCATCGGCCGGTAGCGCTCAGCTCGTGGCGCGGAAACACGTCGAGATGTGGTCGTCCACCATCCCGGTCGCCTGCATCAGCGCGTAGCACGTGGTGGGGCCGAGGAACTTGAAGCCGCGCTTCTTCAGCTCCTTGGCCATCGCCTTCGACTCGTCGGTGATCGCCGGGACGTCCGCGATCGTCTTCGGCCGCTCGTGCCTCTCCGGCGCGAAGGACCACAGCAGCGCGTCGAGGTCGACGTCCTGCTCGGTGATCACGCGGGCGTTGTGGATCGCGGCGTCGATCTTCAGCCGGTTGCGGACGATGCCGGCGTCGGCCATCAGCCGTTCGACGTCGGCCGGTCCGAACTCCGCGACCAGTTTCGGGTCGAACTCGCCGAACGCGGCGCGGAACGCCGGGCGCTTGCGCAGGATCGTGATCCACGACAGGCCCGACTGGAACGCCTCCAGCGACATCCGCTCGTACAGCTCGGGCGTGCCGTGCAGCTCCACGCCCCACTCCGTGTCGTGGTAGTCGGCGTAGTCCGGGGTCGAGTCGCCCCACGGGCAGCGGATGATCACCGGTACTCCTCCGCGAACCGCGCGAACCTCTGCAACGACCGCTACAGCACCAGCTCAAACAGCGGCCTCACCACCGGAAAGAAGAACGGGACGTCGAGGCGTTCGGTCCACACGAAACGACTGCCGCGCACGGCGAACACACCGGTTCCCCGGACGACGCGGCCGAGGTGCTGCACCTCGACGGCGTGCGGCGGGTCCCAGCGCGTGATCCGCATGCGGTCCGAGACGCCGAGCGTCACGGCGTCGATCTCGCTGCCGACCGACTTCCCGTCACCCTCCACCACGGACACGCGGGTGCCGAAGACCCACTCCGACTGGCGTTCCCAGTCGGTCATGGCGCGGAAGATCGTGTCGGGCGGGGCGGCCACCTGGACGGCCAGCTCAAGCTCGGTGGTCACTGCTCTCCAGCTCCTCGACGCGCGCCCGCAGGGTCTCGACCTCGGTCGAGAGCCGTTGCAGCACCCAGTCGACCTCGCTCATCTTGTAGCCGCGGAACACCTGCTGGAACTTGAGCTCGCGGACGTCCTGCGCGGTGATGTCGTCCGCGGGCAGCCGCGTCGGCGACGCTCCTGGCGGCAGCGGGGCGAGCTCCTCGCCGCGGCCGAACACCAACGCCGCGAGCAGGAACACCACTGCCGCGACGGCCACCATCACGATCAGGTAGAGAAGGGCGTTGGTCACACGACGATCGTGGCACAGCTCAGGCACCGGCGAGCGAGCAGACCGAGACGAACGATCACGATCCAGGTGACCGCGCTCGCGAAGGTCATCGGCAGCGACTGCACGAGCCGCGCCGGATCGAGGTGCGCGGTGGCGGCGATGATCGAGAGGTTGCCCAGCAGGACGGCGCCGACGGCGGCGAGCGCGACGGTCGCGCCGAGCCGTGCGAGCAGCTTCGCGTCGCACCGGCGGGCCAGCAGCCGGCCGAGCACCAACGCCACCAGCGCCACGCCGGACGCGATGCCGCTGGTCAGGTCGTTGGCCTTGGCGACGAACAGGTACCAGGACGGCGGCGCCGTGCCGAAGTCTTGCCACGGACCGATGAGCAGCATTCGGCCGTACTCCCACGCCATGTGCATCAACGGCAGGACGACCGCGAGCCAGATGAGCGTGCGCGTGCCGTACGAGACGGCCAGCTCGGCCTGGTACGCGTTCGCGATCTCGCGGACCGGGCCGAACTCGTCGACGGCGCGTTCCTGGGCCTCCCGCTCGGTGAGGCCGCGGCCGACGTGGGCCTCGGTGGCGTCGGTGAGGCTGTCGCGGGTCTCGGTGAGCAGGTCGCGGACCTGCTTGCGGGAGCCCTGCAAACGCGACCCGAGGTCTGCCACGTACCCGTCGATCAGGTCTGCGCCCACTTGCCGCCCCCTCCCAGCACCCCGTCGATGACCGTCGTGAACTCGCGCCACGCGGTGCGTTCCGCGTGCAGGGCCTTCTGACCCGTCGGCGTCAGCCGGTACGTGCGGCGCTTGCGGCCGCCGACCGTGCTCCAGTCGCTCGCGACGTGACCCGCCCGCTCCAGCCGCCGCAACGCCGGGTAGACCGTGCCCGTCGGGAGGTCCAGCGCGCCCCCGCTGCCCTGCTGCAACGCCTCGATGATCGCGTAGCCGTGCAGCTGCCTGCCGTCGAGCGTGGCCAGCAGCAACGCGTCGAGGTGGCCGCGTAGCGCGTCGGGCTTCATGAGTGGTGACTCTACTGATCACGCGTTCTCGGCCGGTTCCAGGAATTTCCCGGTAAGGCCTGTAGGGGACGCCCCTGGGAGGTCGCCCGGCAGGCGTTCGCCGTCACGTGAGTCGCATGTGGACGCTTCACGGATCCTGTTGTCGCTCAACGTCTCGGCGGGCGCGGCGCACTGGTCGTGACCCACCGCGAGGAGCGGCTAGCCCTCTTCGACCACGTGCGTCATCGGCGGCCGGTCGGCCACGAGGACGTCGGTCGAGTCGGGTAGCCACTCGCCGCCGACCTGCACGAACTGCGTGAGCGGCCCGGAGTCGGCCGACACGCCGCACCGGGCCAGCGCCGTCCCCATGATCTGCGAGGACATCACGCCGAGCTGGAGCAGCGACCGGTTGCGGTGCTTGCGGACGCCGAGGTTCACCTGGGCCAGCGCGGACAGCCCGTGGAGCCGGTGCACGTCCAGCAGCAGCCCGATCTCCACCCCGTACCCGGCCGCGAACGGCACGGACTCCAGGAACGACCTGGTCGCCGCGTACTCACCGCCGAGCGGCTGCACGACACCGGACAGCTCCGGCCGCAACGTGTTCAGCAACGGCCGCGCCACCAGCTCGGTGACCCGCCCGCCGCCGGAGCTCTCCAGCCGCAGCGGCCGCCGGTAGAACCCCTTCACCAGGTGCACGCCGTCGTCCTGGAGCAACGGCCCCAGCAACGCCGTCACGAACGCCGTCTCCGGGTCCACCAGGTCGGAGTCCAGGAAAACGACCAGGTCCCCGGAGGTGGCGGCCAGCGACCGCCACAGCACCTCGCCCTTGCCGGGCAACGGTTCCAGCGACGGCACGACGTCCTCGCGCCGCACGACCCGCGCCCCGGCCGCGGCGGCGACCTCGGCGGTCCGGTCGGTCGACCCGGAGTCCACCACCACCAGCTCGTCGACGAGCGTGCCGAGCAACGGGCGGACCACGGCGACGACGTCCCCGACGGTCTCCTCCTCGTCCAGCGCGGGCAGCACGACGGACACGGTCCGGCCGCGCTTCAACGCCACCAGCTCGTCCGCGGTCCACGGCGGGCGCTGCCAGGTGTGCGTGGCGAACCAGGCTTCGACTGCGGGCAGCATCAGGCGAGCGCCCGCACCGCACGGGCCGGCGGACGGGTGCCCGTCACGCTCGCGACCATCTCCACGACCTTCCTCGCCTGCCTCACGTCGGACGCGCGCACGGCGCGTGCCCCGGACATCGCGGCCACCGTCGCGGCCGCGAGGGTGAAGTCCTCGTCCCCCGCCGGGACCGTCGCGACGTCCAGCGCCCCGTCCAGCCGCGGCAGGTCCAGCTCACCGTCGAACTCGATCACGTCCGCTCCGTCGGCGACCGCCTGGCCGACGGCGTCCGCACTGGTCAGGCAGGCCACCACCAGCACCCGGTCGGTCGGCAGCTCGCGGACGCGGAATCGGTTCACACCACCCAGCCTAGACAGTGAGCTGACTCACAGCTTCTTGCTACTCGCGAGTAGCCGCCTGGTTTACTCAGCGGTAACACCCTGTGTGATCTACGTCATGGTCAAGGAGGACCAGCGTGCGCCGATCACTTGTCTCCTTCCTGGTACTCCTCATCACCCTGCTCGGTGCCCCGGCCGCCCTCGCGGCCCCGGGACACCAGATCTCGTACCGGTCGATCGCCGGCGCCGGGGGCACCGCCCTGAAGGCCCTCGTCGTCGAACCGACCGGCATCGGCGGCGGTCCCTTCCCGCTGCTCGTCATGCCGTCCAGCTGGGCGGTCCCCAACATCGAGTACGTCGGCGCGGCGGCCAAGCTCGCCAAGGAGTCCGGCTACGTCGTGGTCAGCTACACCAGCCGCGGCTTCTGGGACTCCGGCGGCGAGATCGACGTCGCCGGGCCCGACACGGTCGGCGACGTCTCCAAGGTCATCGACTGGGCCGTCGCGAACGTCCACGCCGACGGCACGAAGGTCGGTGTCGCCGGGATCTCCTACGGCGCGGGGCAGTCGTTGCTCGCCGCCGCCACCGACAAGCGCGTCAAGGCCGTGGCGGCGCTGAGCACGTGGACCGACCTGGCCCGGTCGCTCTACCCGAACAGCACCGTGAACAAGCAGGCCGTCGAGGTCCTGCTGGCCGCGGGCCACCTGACCGGACGTCCCGGTCCCGTCCTGGACGAGGCCGAGGACGCCTACCGCGACGGCAGGTTCTGGGAGGTCGTGCCGATCTCCGCCGAGCGCTCGGCCGCGTCGAAGATCGCGCAGATCAACGCCAACGGCACCGCGGTGATGATCGGCAACGCCTGGAACGACGGCATCTTCGCGCCGGGCCAGGTCGCGGACTTCTACTCGAAGCTGACCGGTCCCAAGCGGCTCATGCTCTCGCCGGGCGACCACGCCACCGCCGAGCTGTTCGGCGCGGCCGGTCTGCCGAACGAGATCTGGGAGTCCGTCGGGCGCTGGTTCGACCACCACCTCAAGGGCGTGGCCAACGGCATCGACACCGAGCAGCCGGTGCAGCTCAAGCCCAACAACGGTGGCACGTGGAAGAAGTTCGGCGCGTGGCCCGCCGGCAACGCCGACACCGTCCAGCTCGACGGCAGGCGGATCGCCGCCGGCTGGAACACCGTCGCCGACAGCGGCACGATCCTGCTCTCCGGTGCGCTGCAGGGGTTCCTGAACATCCCGACCGGGGTCTCGCTGCCGTTCGTCGACCGCAACGTCGCCGGCGTGTGGAACGGCCCGCAGTACCCGAACGGCGCCACGCTCGCCGGGACGCCGAAGCTGCGGTTGCAGGTCACGCCCAGCGCGGAGACGACCACGCTGTTCGCGTACCTGTACGAGGTCGGGCCGCTCGGGCTCGGCGCGCTGGTCACGCACAAGCCGGTGAAGGTGACCGGTGCCGGCCGCACCCAGACGCTCGACGTCGAGCTGGAACCGACGGTGTGGAACGTCGGCGCGGGCAACCGGCTCGCACTGGTGATCGACACGGTCGACCCGCGTTACCTGTCGGAATCGACTCGTGGCTCGACCGTCACCTTCGGACCGTCGAGCCTCACGGTTCCGAAGGCGTAAGAATGTCCGGGTGGACCTCACCCGGCAACAGGTGCTCCTCCACCGGATCCACCAGCACGAGCTGGACCGGCGGACCGGCGACGCGACCGAGCTGGCGGTGCTGTCCCTGGGCGTCCAGGACAACACCTCCGGCTCGGCGTTGCTGAGCTTCGCCGCCAGGCTGGCCGAGCCGGAGGTGGACGACTTCGTGCTCACCTGGTCCGTGCGCGGTGCCCCGCACCTGCACCGGGCCGGTGAGCTGAAGGCGTTCTCCCGCGCGCTGTGGCCGTGGAGCGACGCCGACGCACGTGCGCGCGCCTCCCGTCCGAAGGTCGACGACATGCTGGCGTCGTTGCGGCACATCGCAACTGCCATGCGGTCGATCGTCACGAAGCCGATGACCAAGGGCGAGGTGAGCGCGGCGCTGACCCCGTTGGCGCCCAAGCAGACCATCGAGCCCTGCCGGGGCTGCGGGACCGAGCACGTCAGCGACCCGATCTTCCGCCTCGGCGCACTCCCCGCCGGTCTGCGGATCCTGCCGGAGGAGAAGACCGTGACGTTCGAACGCGTCCACGGCTGGCCGGGCGTGCCGCGCAGGACCGCGGGCTTCGACGAGCTCGTCCACCGCTACCTGACGCTGCACGGGCCCGCCGGACCGTCCGAAGTGGCCGGTTACTTCGGCACCACCCTGCGGGAGACCAGGAAGCAGTGGCCCTCCGAGGGCTTGGCCGAGGTCACCGTCGAGGGCCGGCAGGCGTGGCTGCCGGAGGACGTCGAGATCGTCGACGCCGAACCGCCGGAGGTCCGCCTGCTGCCGCCGACCGACCCGTACCTGCAGGCCCGCGACCGCGACCTGCTGCTGCCGGACAAGGCCGCGCAGAAGGACGTGTTCCGCGTCCTCGGCCGGCGCGGGGCGATCCTCGTCGACGGCGAGATCGCGGGCTCCTGGCAGGGCAGGGTGGTGTCCGGCAACCGGTTCGAGGTGACGGCGACGCCGTACCGCCCGTTGCCGGACCTCCTGCCGGAGGCCCAGTTCCTGGCTCAGGCCAAGGGACTAGACGACGCAAGCGTCAAGAGCGACTGACACGTCGTCGGTCACCACGAGCGACTCGATCGCGGCGTGCGAGACGAAACCCTTGTCCCGCAGCTCGGTCAGCCACTCGACGAGCCCCTTGTAGTGGTTGTCGACGTCGAGCAGCACGACGGGCTTGGCGTGCATGCCGAGCACACCCGCCGTCCACACCTCGAAGAACTCCTCCGCCGTCCCGATGCCGCCGGGCAGCGTGAGGAACGCGTCGGCCTTGTCGTCCATCATCTTCTTGCGCTCGCGCATGGTGTCGACGACGTGCAGCTCGGTCGACTCGCGGTCGGCGATCTCCCTGGTGGCCAGCCCCTTCGGGATGACCCCGTAGGTCTGCGCGCCACCGGCACGCGCCTCCCGCGCCACCGCGCCCATCATCGACGTCTGCCCGCCGCCCCAGACGAGGTGCCAGCCGCGCGCGGCGATCTGGCGCCCCACCTCGGCGGCGAGGTCGACGTAGCTCTGCGGCACCGTCGCGAGACTTCCGCAGTACACAGCGACATGCATCAGTGTGCGTCCGCCCATGCCTTGTGCGCGTCCTTGACCACGCGGACCGCGTCGTCGATGTCGTCGGTGAGGTGCAGCAGCGCGAGGTCCTTCTCACCGACCTTGCCGCCCTCCAGCACCGAGTTCTGGATCCAGTCGTAGAGACCCTGCCAGTAGTGGGTGCCGAAGAGCACGACCGGGAACTTCGTGACCTTCTTCGTCTGCACCAGCGTCAGCGCCTCGAACAGCTCGTCGAGGGTGCCGAACCCGCCCGGAAGGCAGATGAACGCCTGCGAGTACTTGATGAACATCGTCTTGCGCACGAAGAAGTAGCGGAAGTTCACGCCGAGGTCGACCCACGGGTTGAGCCCCTGCTCGAACGGCAGCTCGATGCCGAGCCCGACCGAGAACCCGCCGGCCTCCGAACACCCGCGGTTGACCGCCTCCATCGCACCGGGACCGCCACCGGTGATGGCCGCGAACCCGGCCTCGGCCAGCGCCGCGCCCAGGTCGCGCCCGATCTGGTACTCCGGGTGGTCCCGGCCGGTGCGCGCCGACCCGAACACCGTGACCGCGCTCGGCACCTCGGCCAGCGCGCCGAAACCCTCGACGAACTCGGCCTGGATCCGCAGCACCCGCCACGGGTCGGTGTGCACCCAGTCCGTCGGTCCGCGCGAGTCGAGCAGGCGCTGGTCCGTCGTCGTGAGCTCGTCCTTGCGTTCGCGGCGCAGGACAACGGGCCCGCGCTGCTTCTCGGTGGGGCGCTCGTCCACGGCGCCGTTCTTCTCTTCCGTCATCACCGAGATCCTAGTGATCAGTCCAGCAGAAATCGCTTAAGCACGTCGAAACAGCCGGTGATCTGATGGACCGGCACGTGCTCCTCCTGGGTGTGCGCCAGGGTGGGGTCGCCGGGCCCGAAGTTGACCGCCGGCATCCCCAGCGCGGCGAACCGCGCCACGTCCGTCCACCCGAGCTTGGCCACCGGCGTCCCCCCGGCGGCCTCGACGAGCTCCCGCGCCGCGGGTGCCTGGAGACCGGGCAGCGCACCGCCCGCGAAGTCCGTGACGACGACCTCGAACCCCTCGAACACCTCGCGGAGGTGCTGCTCCGCCTGCTCGACGGACCGGTCGGGCGCGAACCGGTGGTTGACCGTGAGCACGGCCTCGTCCGGCACGACGTTGCCCGCGACCCCACCGCTGATCTTCACGGCCTGGAGCCCCTCGTGGAACCGGCACCCGTCGATCTCGGGCTGCCGCGGCTCGTAGGCATCGAGCCTGCGCAGCGCCTCGCCCATGCCGTGGATGGCGTTGCTGCCCATCCAGGCCCTGGCGGTGTGGGCGCGCTTGCCGGTCGTCCTGACCTCGACGCGCATCGTGCCCTGGCACCCGGCCTCGACCGTCCCGTTCGACGGCTCGCACACGATCGCCAGGTCCCCGAGCAGCCACTCCTCCAGCTCCCGCTGGATGCGCGTGAGCCCGTTGCGCTCGGCCTCGATCTCCTCGCAGTCGTAGAAGACGAACGTCAGGTCGTGCCGCGCACTCCCGCTGAGAGCGGCGACCGCGAGCATGACCGCGTCGCCCCCCTTCATGTCGACGGTCCCGCACCCGTGCAGCACGTCCCCGTCCCGCCGGCTGGGGAAGTTCTGGTTGATCGGCACGGTGTCGAGGTGCCCGGCGAGCACGACCCGCCGCTCTTTCCCGAGGTTCGTCCGAGCCAGCACCGAGTTCCCCGAACGGGTGATCTCCAGATGCGGCGCGTGCACCCGCAACGACCGCTCCACGAGATCCGCGATCTCCGCCTCCTCCCCGGACACGCTGCGCACATCCACGAGCGAGGTGGTCAGGTCGATCGGATCGGCGAACAGATCAAGGGTGTCGGGCACGCCCGCCACCCTACTAAGCCGACTTGGGCACCAGAGAGTTCAGCGGATAGCGTGCGCTGCGTGATCAAGCGCACACTCCTGGTCATCTCCCTGCTCCTGCCCCTCACCGCCTGCGGCGAGGCCCCGGCGGCGTGCGACCACCAGTGCGGCCGGATCCGCGTCCTCTTCACGGCCCCCTGCGGCTCCCAGCACAGCGGCACCCCCGCCGACTGCGCGGGGTGGGTGACCGAGGTGGGCACCATGACCCGCGAACTGGACGGCTCCCTGCGCGGCAAACACGTCCAGGAGGACGTCAGCGAGGTCCTCCCCCGCCTGCTGACGTCGGTGCACGACTTCGAGGAACACCACTGCGCCGACGTGGGCGTGGACAACGTCTCCAGCACCGACCTCCAGCAGTCGAAGTGCAACGAGGCGCTGATCGCGACGAGGGGCGACCTGGGCTCGCTGTACTTCTCGGCGGACGTACCGGACTGACCTCGGCAACGCCGAAGGCGAGCAGTCTTGGCTTTGGCTCTTGGCCTTTCGCTTTGGCTGTTCCACGCTTGGCTGTTCCACGCTTGGCGGGGTTCAGGGCGGAGCCCCGCGCGGTGAACAGCAACGCAACCGCCCAACCCAACCAGCGAACGCAACACGCAACCACCACGACCACCGGACTAGGCTCACCCCCGTGAGCACCGCATACGGCATCGGCCTCGCCACAGTCACCCCAGAAGGCACAGTCCTGGACACCTGGTACCCCTCCCCAGAACTGGGAGACCCGGGAGACCTGGGAACCGTCCGCCTGTCGTCGGCGGAGATCGCGGAAGCCCTCGGGGAGTCCGCCGCCAAGCTCCTCGGCGAGGACCCCGAACGCGGCGTCGAGGTCGTGGGCGTGCGGGTCTCCATCGACCTGCGCACGGCACCGGAGACGGCCTACGACGTCTGGCTGCGGCTGCACCTGCTCAGCCACCGCCTGGTCAAGCCGCACGGCGCGAACCTGGACGGCATCTTCGGCCTGCTCACCAACGTCGTGTGGACGAACCACGGTCCGTGCGCGGTGGACGGGTTCGAGCAGACCCGCACCCGGCTGCGCGTCCGCGGGCCGGTGACGGTCTACAGCGTCGACAAGTTCCCCAGGATGGTCGACTACGTGATGCCGCAGGGCGTGCGCATCGGTGACGCCGACCGCGTCCGTCTCGGCGCCCACCTGGCCGCGGGCACCACGGTCATGCACGAGGGCTTCGTCAACTTCAACGCCGGCACGCTCGGCAGCTCCATGGTCGAGGGCCGCATCTCCGGCGGTGTCGTGGTCGGCGACGGGTCGGACGTCGGCGGCGGCGCGTCGATCATGGGCATGCTGTCCGGTGGCGGCAAGCAGGTCATCAGCATCGGCGAGCGCTGCCTGCTCGGTGCGAACGCCGGTCTGGGCATCTCGCTGGGCGACGACTGCGTCATCGAGGCAGGCCTCTACATCACCGCGGGCACGAAGGTGACCGGTCCCGGCGGCGAGGTCGTCAAGGCCGTCGAGCTGAGCGGGCAGTCGAACCTGCTGTTCATCAGGGACTCCGTCACGGGCGCGGTCCTGGTGAAGCCCCGCAAGGGCACCGGCGTCGAGCTCAACGCCGCACTGCACGCGAACGACTAGCGGGCATACTCGGTGTCCGGGGCCCGGTCTGCTGAGGCAGGCTGGGCCCTCGTCGGCTCAGGGAGGTGCACGTGCTGAAACAGCGACTCGAGTTGAACGCTCGCGCTGCCATCGAACGTGCGCTCCAGGGCGCGCAGTCGGAGGACTCCTTCGTGGAGTTCAAGACGCAGTGGCCGGTCGACCACGGCAAGGCCGCGCGTCAGATCGCCGCCCTGTGCAACGCCGCCCGCGGCTCCGAGGCCATGTGGATCGTCGGCGTCGACGAGAAGGGCCGCTACGTCAAGGGAGCGCCGGCCGAAGAGCTGTCGAGCTGGTGGCCGAGGGTGGAGAGCCACTTCGACGGTGTCGCACCGGGACTGACGACGGTCGCGTTCGACTGGGCCAGGAACCGCACGGTCGTCGTCCTGAGCCTGCAGACCGACAACGCGCCGTACGTGTTCGTCACGAAGAAGGAGCCCTACAGCAGGGAGATCCCGTGGCGCTCCGGTGAACGCACGCGCAGCGCGCGACGCGGCGAGGTGCTGGAACTGCTGGTGCCCAAGCTGGACATGCCCGGCTGGGAGTTCGTGAGCGCCCGCGCCACGCTCAGCCAGCACTCGCCGACGTTGCGGTTCGAGGGCGACCTCTACCTGGAGACGAACCAGCCGCTGTCGCTGCCGCACCACCGCTGCCACTCGTACGCGACGTACGGGCTCGACAGCGAGACGGTCGACCTCCAGTTCAGCTTCCGCACGACCACGCGGGACGTGCGGGCGGTCGAACGGGTCGTGCGGGTCGCGGAACCGGCCGTGCTCCACGTCAACGCGGACGCCGACGTGGAGCTGGACGCGTTCTCCGATCTCTGGGACCTGCACTGGCACCTCGTGCTGGGCCTGGGCCTGAGCGGCGAGGAGATCAGCACGAGCGTCCGCCTCACGACGGACGCGGTGCCGCCGAACCAGTTCACCCGCAGGGTCTGGTCCGCGCTCAAACCGTGAGGATCAGGCCCCGAGGCGCTCGGCGGCCGCCGCGATCCGCTCGTCGGTCGCCGTCAGGGCGATCCGGACGTGCTTCTCCCCGGCCGGCCCGTAGAACGTGCCGGGAGCGGCGAGGATCCCGCGGTCGGCCAGCCAGGAGATCGTCTCCCAGGCGTCCTCCCCGCGCGACGACCACAGGTACAGCCCCGCCTCCGAGTGCGACACGGTGAACCCGGCCGCCTCCAGCGCGGGCTTGAGCACCTCGCGGCGGGCGAGGTAGCGCGCACGCTGCTCGGCGACGTGCTCGTCGTCCTCCAGCGCCGCCCGCATGGCCTCCTGCACCGGCCGCGGCACGATCATCCCGGCGTGCTTGCGCAGCTCCAGCAGACCCGCGACCAGCTCGGGGTCACCGGTGACGAACCCGGCGCGGTACCCGGCCAGCGAGGACGACTTCGACAGCGAGTGCACGGCGAGCACGCCGTCGAAGGAGTCCACGACGGACGGGTGCAGCACCGACACCGGCGACGCTTCCCAGGGCAGTGCGAGGTAGCACTCGTCCGACGCCACCACGGCGCCGACCTCGCGGGCGGCGGCGACGGCGTCGCGCAGCTGCGCGGCAGACAGCACGCGCCCGGTCGGGTTCGAGGGCGAGTTCAGCCACACCAGCCTGGTGCCGGCCGGCGGCTCCTCGCCGTCGGCCAGGCGCACGACCGAGGCCCCCGCCAGCAGCGCGCCGACCTCGTAGGTCGGGTACGCCACGGACGGCACGGCCACGACGTCACCGGGGCCGACGTCGAGCAGGGTGGGCAGCCACGCCACGAGCTCCTTGGAGCCGATGGTGGGCAGCACCGCCTCCGCCGGCAGCCCGGTGATCCCGTACCGGCGCTCCACCGCGGCGACGAAGGCCGCACGCAGCTCGGGAGTGCCGTGGGTGGTCGGGTAGCCGGGGACGTCCGCGACCGACGACAGCGCGGACCGGATCACCGCGGGCACGGGGTCGACGGGTGTGCCGACCGACAGGTCGACCACGCCACCGGGGTGCTTGCGCGCCTTGGCGGCGTGGTCGGCCAGCGAGTCCCACGGGAAGTCCGGCAGGCCCGGACCTCGGCGTTGGATGATCAATGCCCCTCAGCAGCCTGCGGTGCGAGTGCCTTCACGAACTCCGGGTCGGCGCTGACCTTGCCGACCTTCGAGGCGCCACCGGGTGAGCCGAGCTCGTTGAAGAAGTCGACGTTCGCCTTGGTGTAGTCCTTCCACTCGTCGGGGACGTCGTCCTCGTAGTAGATGGCTTCCACCGGGCACACCGGCTCGCACGCGCCACAGTCCACGCACTCGTCGGGGTGGATGTAGAGCATCCGGTCGCCTTCGTAGATGCAGTCGACGGGGCACTCTTCGATGCACGCCTTGTCGAGCAGATCCACGCACGGCTGGGCGATCACATAGGTCACTGCGCTCTCCAACTTCATCTGGTCACACCGCGCAAGCCGGAGAGTACGCGGCACGTTCGAGTATCACCCGGTCAGGCTTGCCTTAGCTGCACGGTGTTCCACGTCACAACGCCTTCCCGGAAATCTTCCGCCGACTTGGACAGGATGGACGAGTGCACACCGTGGACCACCTGGAAACGCTCTGCGCGCGAGCATGGCCCGCCCTGGCAGAAGTTCCGCTAGGAGACTGGTTGATGCGCGCCGCCGACGGCTTCACCGGTCGCGCGAACAGCACGCTGACCTGCGGTGACCCCGGAGTTCCCGTTCCACTGGCGTTGATCACCGTGGAGGGGTTCGCGCGGGAGCACGGCATCAAACCCGCCGCCCACGTGATCCGGGGTTCGGTGCACGAGGAGGCGTTCGAGGCGGCGGGCTGGCGGGTCGACCTGGACCACCCCGGCGGCGCGGAGTCGCTGGTGATGACGGGTCCGCTGGAGAAGTTCGCCTCGGGCGTGGCGGTCAGTCGTGATCTTCCCGGATGGTGGGACATGACGGCCGGATCCGAGGTGACCACCGCCCAACGGCACGTGCTCGGCAGCGGCGGCGACGTCTGCTTCGCGAGCCTCACCGAGGACGGCACCGGGGACGGGACCGTGACCGCGGCCGTGCGGGGAGCCGTCGTCGAGGACGTCCTGCACGTCGCCCGGCTGGCCGTGCGGCCGTCGCACCGCCGCCGGGGCCTCGCGCGGCGGCTCATGGGCGAGCTGGCGGGCTGGGGGCTGGAGCGGGGCGCCACGACGTGCGCGCTGCAGGTCGCCGAGCACAACGGGGCGGCGATCGGGCTGTACGAGGAGCTCGGCTGCACCGAGCACCACCGCTACCGCTACTGGACGCCGGCCGTCTCGTAGAGGCCGGGCCGGTTGGCCGCGTTGCGCGCCATCACGGCGCCCACGGCCACCGCGCCGGTCAGCATGCCGCCCGCGAACAGCAGCAGGCCGCGCCAGTCCTGGAGCAGCACGATGGTCTCCCGCGTGCTGCCGGGTTCGAGGTAGCCGAACACCATGAGCGTGAGGAACCACACGATCAACGGCAGCGCGGCGGTGAGCACGCGCTCCGACAGGGCGGCCGCCCACGACACCAGCAGCGGCGTGGTGAGGACGGCCACTGCGATCGTGACGGGGAACGGGAAGTCCCCGAGCTTCGGCAGCAGCGTGCCGTCGAAGCGCAGGGGCAGGAACATCGTCTCGAGCACGGCGAGCACCGCTGCCTCGACGCACAGAAGCAGCAGCAGGAGTACTCGCGTGCTACCGGTCACCCAGTCCTCCGAACAGATCTGTCTCCGCCCCGGCGCCGGAGCCCTTCGCGATCACGTAGTACTCGGCGCCGACGAGCGGCTGCGCGATGTCGTTCGACAACGCGTACCCGCCGTCCCACACACTGACCTGCGTCGAGTGTGCACGCAAAGCGCGGCGCTTCGCCGTCAGGTGCTCGCTCACGTCGACAACCGTTGTGATCTCTTCATCCTGCGTCACCGGCAGTTCGCCGGTTTCGGGCAGCCGGAACGACTCGGGCACGTTCTCCAGCGCCGCGACACCGGCCCGCGTGGCGTCGCGGGACGTCACCGCGTAGAACACCCGCTCCACGTCGGAGATCCCGGCGCACGCGGCCATGGTGATCTCGTGCGCCCGGATGTGGTCCGGGTGTCCGTAGCCGCCGAACGCGTCGTAGCTCACGACGACCTGCGGCTTGACCTCGCGCAGGATCTCGGCCAGCTGCGCGGTCTGCTCCTCCAGCGCCCCCTGGACGAACGCGCGCGGGTGCGCGTTGGACGGCACGTCGACCATGCCGGAGTCGCGCCACCGGCCGATGCCGCCGAGGAAGCGGTGGTCCGTCACGCCGAGCGCGGCGCAGGCCGACCTCAGCTCGCCGACGCGGTACCCGCCCAGCTGGTCGGCCTCGGCGGCCGCGAGTCGGGCGAGAGCGGGCGGGATGATCTCGCCCTCCTCCCCCAGCGTGCAGGTGACGACGGTGACGTGCGCGCCGGCGGCGGCGTAGCGCGCGATGGTGCCGCCGGTCCAGAGACTCTCGTCGTCCGGGTGGGCGTGCACGAAGAGCAACCGCGGTGGTGCAGTCAGGGTCACCTCAAAAGAGTAAAGGCCGCCTTCATCGGACGATGAAGGCGGCCTTTGCTAAAGACCCCGATCGCACACGAACCGCTTAAACCACAGCGCGTTCCTCGGCGAAGTGGCAGGCGGACAGCGTTCCGTCCGGGCCGCCTCGCCTTTCCAGCTTGGGTTCCTCGGTGGCGCAGATGTCCTGCGCCTTCCAGCACCGCGTGCGGAACCGGCACCCCGACGGGGGGTTGACCGGCGACGGCACGTCACCCGTCAGCACGATGCGCTGCCGCTTCCGCTCCTGCTTCGGGTCCGGCATGGGCACCGCCGACAGCAGCGCCTGCGTGTACGGGTGCATCGGCTTGGTGTAGATGGCCTCGCGCTCACCCATCTCGATGATCTTGCCGAGGTACATGACCGCGACCCGGTCCGAGATGTGCCGCACCACCGAGAGGTCGTGCGCGACGAACAGGTAGGCGAGCCCGAGCCGTTCCTGCAGCTCCTCCAACAGGTTCACGACACCGGCCTGCACCGAGACGTCCAAAGCGGACACCGGCTCGTCCAGCACCAGGAACCGCGGGTTGAGCGCCAGGGCGCGGGCGATGCCGATGCGCTGCCGCTGACCGCCGGAGAACTCGTGCGGGTAGCGGTTGCGGTGCTCCGGGTTCAGGCCGACGAGCTCCAGCAGCTCGTTGACCCGCCGCTGCACGCCGCCCTCGACCCCGTGGATCTGCAGGGGTTCCGCGATGATGTCGTTGACCTGCCACTTGGGGTTCAGCGACGCGTACGGGTCCTGGAAGACGATCTGGATGTCCTTGCGCAGCGGCCGGAGCTGCTTGCTGGTCATGGACGTGAGCTCGCGGCCCTCGAACTTCACCGAGCCCGAGGTCGGCTTGTGCAGCTGCAGGATCGCGCGCCCGGTGGTGGACTTGCCGCAGCCGGACTCGCCGACCAGGCCGAGCGTCTCGCCGGGGTGCAGCGTGAACGACACCCCGGACACGGCCTGCACCGTGCCGGTGTTGCGCGGGATGATCCCCTTGCCGCGCACGGGGAACTCCTTGACGAGGTCGGTGACCTCCAGCAGCGGAGCGGTCACTTCGCCTCCTCATCCGTGATCAACGAGCCGTGCACGGCGGTCACCTCGAGCGACTCGTCCGGGTTGGCCGCGGCGAACACCGCCGGGTTCTCCACCGTGCCGATCTCGTCGTGCAGGAACAGCCTCTGCGGGTTCTCGACGGTCACGAGGTGCTCCCAGCGGTGGCACCGCGTGGTGTGGTTGGGGCCGGCCTCCTCCAGCTCCGGCTCCCACTCGTGGCACACGTCCGCGACGAGCGGGCAGCGCGGCGAGAAGGAGCAGCCGGACGGCAGGTTCACCAGCGAGGGCGGCGCGCCCTTGATCGGGGTGAGCCGCTTGCCCAGGGTCGCCGGGTTCGGCACGGAGCCGAGAAGTCCGACGGTGTAGGGCATCCGGGGCTGTTCGAAGACGTCGTCGACGGGGCCGGACTCGACCACCGTGCCGCCGTACATCACCTGCACCCGGTTGACCATGCCCGCGACGACGCCGAGGTCGTGCGTGATCATGATGATCGCCGCGTCGGTCTCGGACTGCAGCCGCAGCATGGTGTCGAGGATCTGCGCCTGCACCGTCACGTCGAGCGCGGTGGTCGGCTCGTCGGCGATGATCACGCTGGGGTCGTTGATGATCGCCATCGCGATCACCACGCGCTGCCGCATGCCGCCGGAGAACTCGTGCGGGTACTGGTTCGCGCGCTTGTCCGGCTGCGGGATGCCGACCAGCTCCAGCGCCTCGACCGCCTTGGCCCACGCCGCCTTCTTCGAGACGTCGTGGTGCGCGCGGTAGGTCTCGGCGAGCTGCCACCCCACGGTGTAGACGGGGTTCAGCGACGTCATCGGGTCCTGGAAGATCATCGAGATGTGCTTGCTGCGGAACGGCTGCATCTGCTTGTAGGTGCGGCCGTTCAGCTCCTCGCCGCGGTAGCGGATCGAGCCCTCGATGACGGCGTTCTTGGGCAGCAGCCCCATGATCGCCATGGACGACACGGACTTGCCGGAGCCCGACTCGCCGACGATGCCGAGCACGTCGCCCGCGTGCAGGTCGAACGAGACGTTGCGCACGGCGCGGACGTCGCCGTCGTCGGTCGGGAACGTGACCGACAGGTCCTTCACCGAGAGCAGCGGTGCGGTGGCTCTGTCGTCGGAGGGCAGGAAGTCCTCCGACGGCAGTTCGGAAACGGAAGTCATCAGGCACGCACCTTCGTCTGCCTCGGGTCGAACGCGTCGCGCAGTCCGTCGCCGATGAAGTTGACGGCGAGGGAGAGAGACACGAGCACGATGAACGGACCCCAGAACAGCCAGGGGCGGTTCATGAACTGCCCGTAGTTCTCCAGCACGATCACGCCGAGCGAGGTGTCCGGGGGCTGGACGCCCAGGCCCAGGAACGACAGCGCGGCCTCGGTGAGCACCGCGGCGGCGATCGCCAGCGTGGCGTTGACCGTGATGCTGCCGATCATGTTCGGCACGAGGTGCTTGAAGATGATGCGCGGGGTGGAGGCACCGCAGGCCCGCGCCGCCTCGATGAACTCGCGCTGCGCCAGGGAAAGCGTCTCACCGCGCGTGATGCGGGCGATCTGCATCCAGGCGAACGCGGCGAGCACCAGCGCGACGACGTACCAGCTGCCGGAGAACCCCTTGACGACGATCGCGGCGACCGCGATCTGCGGGATGATCAGCAGCAGGTCGACCAGGCGCATCAGCGCCGTGTCGACGAAGCCGCGCAGGTATCCGGCCAGGGCTCCGAAGGTCACGCCGATGGCCGTGGCCAGCGCGGCCACGATCAGCGCGATCTGCAACGAGTAGCCGGTGCCGCGCATGAGCAGCGCGAGCATGTCCTTGCCGACCTGGGTGGTGCCGAGCGGGTGGGTGCCGCTCATCGGCTGGTAGGACTTGCTGCTCACGTCCTCGAAGTCGTAGGTCCAGATGAACGGGCCCACGAACGCGAACAGGACGAGGAAGACGAAGACGCCGAGGCTCACCATCGCGAGCCGGTGGCGCAGGAAGCGACGCAGGACCAGCTGGCCCTGCGTGCGGGTCTTGGAGGCGTCGAACTCGTGCGAGTCGGACTGGGGAGCGCTGTTGACCACGCCGCCCTCGGACGCCAGGTTGATGTTAGCCAAGGCGAATCCTAGGGTCGAGGATGCCGTACACGACGTCGGCGATCAGGTTGAACAGCACGATCAGGGTCGCGGTGACCGCGAGCCAGCCCATCAGCATCGGCGGGTCGAACTGCCGCACGGAGTTGACGAGCAGCGTGCCCATGCCGGCCCAGCCGAACACGGTCTCGGTGATGATCGCGCCGGACAGCACGGCACCGAAGTTCAGCGAGAACAGCGTCGCGACGGGGATGAGCGCGTTGCGGAACGCGTGCCGGAAGATCACCCGGCTCTGCGAGATGCCCTTGGCCCGCGCGGTGCGCACGAAGTCCGAGTGCAGGATCTCCAGCATCGAGGCGCGTTCGAACCGGCTGTAGGCGGCGAAGCTGATCAGCATCAGCGCCACGGTCGGCAGCAGGAACGTGCCGGTGTACTTGAAGACCACTTCGCCGAAGCTGCCGCTGAAGCCACCCGGCCGCGGACCGGCGGTGGTGAGCCAGCGGTCCAGCCCCATCGACTCCAGGACGTTGTTGAACTG
The DNA here is from genome assembly GCF_036380075.1 of Lentzea sp. Lineage (NCBI taxonomy): Bacteria > Bacillati > Actinomycetota > Actinomycetes > Pseudonocardiales > Pseudonocardiaceae > Lentzea > Lentzea sp. The sequence goes on from NZ_DASVFL010000215.1 coordinate 30,730, forward strand.
GATGCCGTAGTTCTTCACGATGACCGCGACGCAGAAGATCGGCATCGAGAACATGAGGAACGCGGTGCTGGTGGCGAGGTAGTCGAAGATCGAGTACTGGCGCACGGCGGCGAGCACGCCGACCGAGACGCCGAGGGTGAGGGCGAGGAGCTCCGCACCGATGACCAGTCGCCCGGTGGTCCACAGCGCGTCGGTGACGGCGGGGTAGACGGCGGTCTTGGCCTGTCCGAGCGCGATGCTCTGGCCCCAGTCACCGGACACGAAGTCGGTGAGCCAGTTCCAGTAGCGGACGACGACGGGCTTGTCGAGGCCGAGCGAGATCTCGGCGGCCTTGATGTCGGCTTCGGTGACACCGGGCCGGAATCGCATCTCCGCCAAGGGGTTTCCGGCGGTGGCGACGAGGACGTAACAGGCGAAGCTGCCGATCAGCAGGATGGGTACCGAGATCAGCAGGCGCCGGATGATGTAGCGGATCACGACGAGCTCCTAGGGGGCAACCCGCTCGGGCGGGGCCGGACTCGTGGTCCGGCCCCGCCCGGTCAGGCGTTGCGCACTTCAGCTATGGCGATTACTTGGTCTGCCACTCGTTGGCGTTCCACAGCGCGCCGTAGTAGCTCTGGAAGTACACCCGGTCGAGACCCTTGAAGGCCCACATGTTCGGCATCTGGAACAGCGGCAGCGAACCGTAGGAGTTCGCCAGCGCCGCGTCCGCCTCGGACCAGAACTTCAGGGAGTCGGCGATCGCGGTCTGCGACACGGCCTTCTTCATGGCCTCGTCGGCCGCCGGGACCGTCAGGTTCTGCCAGTTCTGGCCACCGCCGGTCTCGTAGATCGACTTCTTGCCGCCCTTGAACGGCGAGCCGGACCACGCGAACAGCGCCACGTCGTAGTCACCGGCGGAGACGCGCTCGTCGAGGAAGTTCGGGTCGGTGTCGTCCTTGACCTCGATGCCGGCTTCCTTGCACTGGCCCTGGATGAGCTCGACGGTCTGCTTGCGGCGCGGGATGTCGGTGTGGCTGATCCGGAAGGAGGCACGCGTGCCGCCCTTCGCGAAGACGCCGTCGGCACCCTGGGCCCAGCCGGCCTCGGTCAGGATCTTCTTGGCCTCGGCCGGGTCGCCCTTGGCCTTGTCGCCGTAGACGTCCTTGTAGCCCTCGTCCTTCGGGAAGAAGATCAGGCTGCCCATCGGCTTCGCGTCCGACTGGACCTCGCTTATGAGCTTGTCGATGATGTCCTGGCGCTTGATGCACATGAAGAAGGCCTTGCGGATCTCTTCGTTGGCCAGCACCGGGTTCTTGAACTGGATGTCGAGGTGCTCGAACGACAGGCCGGGGCCCGCGCCGAACGTGACGCCCTGGGCGTTGAGGCCCTTGAGCTTGGTGGCCGCGTTCGCGTCCGGCTGCGCGAAGGAGTTGACGGCGAGCTCACCGTTCTCCAGCGCCTGCGCCTGCGCGACGGGGTCCGGGATGGCCTTCAGGATGATCTTGGCCGGGCCACCGGGCTTGCCGACCCACTTGGGGTTGCGCTCGAGCGTCACCGACTGGTTGGGCTCGAAGCCGGTCAGCACGTAGGAACCCGCGCCGGGCATGAGGTCCTTGGTGAAGCCGTTCCACTTCTCGTTCCAGAAGTCAGCGGCCTTCTGGATGTCGGCGGGAGCACTGTCCTTGTTGAGCTTGGTGATGTCGGCGATGCCGGCGTTCTTCTCGAGGATGTGCGCCGGGAGGACGTCGTTGTTGAACATGTCCTCGTAGTCCGGGTACGGGTCCGAGAACGTGCCGACGAACGTCTGGTCGTCCTTGCACTCACCGGTCATCAGGTCGTACCCGGTGGTGCCGGCCGGCTTGAAGTACTTGGTGCCGTCGGCCTTCTTGGACGAGTTGCTCTGCGTGAACCACGCCATGTAGAAGTCGTCGCAGTCCCAGGCCTCGCCGTCGGACCAGCTGACGCCCTTCTTCAGCTTCCACGTGACGACCTGCGGAGACTTCGAGGTGACCTCGACCGACTCCATGACGTCCTTGTTCAGGATGACCTTGTTGTTGCCGTTCAGCAGGTGCGCACCGGGCTGCACGAGCGTCAACGCGAACGTGTTGTAGGACTGGTTGGCGTCCTCGGTCGCGTTGTTGTACGAGGTGAACGGCTTGTCGGTCGAAACGACGACCTGGTCACTCTGCTTCGTCTCCGGCGCGGTGTAGCCGTCCGCGGACTCACCGCGGGCGGTCGCCATCTCCGCGACGGTGGCGTCCCCACCGTCGGCGTCGCTGGTTCCGCCGCCACCACCGCAGGCCCCCAGCACGAGAGACGCGCTGGCGACCAGCGCGATCGCCGGAAGTGCTTTGGTTCTCCTCATCGACACGTGCCCTCCTAGCACTGGGCGGCCGTGGCCTGGTCGGCATGCACGCCCATAACCGTGATGTGCCATACGCGCCCCGAACCGGCACATCGTGGGCAGCACGGTATGAACCCGCCGAGGCGGCGGTCACTACCTGGGAGGGCGATCGTGACCCAATGGAAACAGGTTGTTGCACGCCGCGATGGCCCGATTACCGGGCGCCAGCGTTCGTTGACCGGGCGAGGAGAATTCTGTCAACGACGGCCGCCGAACGTAGCAACGTCCAAACGGTGTTCGCAACGGATTTACCGGCCGTTGGCTACCGGTCCAGACGCCGCCATTCGGGTGCTCCGCTGAGCACGCCCGCCAAGGGTGCCCCCGTGTCGACTCCTGAAACCGTCGGGAGCACTCCGAGCAGGTCGACCACCTGGAAGAGCGGCACCGCGACGGCCTGCGCCTGGATCAGCGGCTCGACCCTGGCCAGCACGTCGCTCAGCAGGACCTTGCCGTTCAACGCGGCGTCGACGTCCGCCTGGATCGCCGGGTCGCAGAAACCGGCCGGGTTGGCCGGGCTGGCCGTGGCCCCGTCCGGAGCCTCACCGGCACACCCGTACTCGCTCGCGAGCGCCGCCGCCGAGTCGCCCGCGTCGACCCGCGGCACGACGGCGAGGTCGACGTCCTTCTCGGTCAGCTGCTTGCTGAAGAGGTCCTCGGCGTTCGGCGTGACGACCTCGGAGTCGATCCCGCGCTCCGCGAGCTGCGCCTTGACCCGGTTGGCCAGGCTCACGTACGGCTCGGACTTCTCCGGCGCGGCGATGCGCAGCTTGAGCGCCTTGCCGGCCTTCTGCCACTCGCCGGCGGTCTTCGCGTACCCGGCCTCGGTGAGCAGCCGATCGCTCGCGGCGGCGTCGAGCGTGTTGCCCGTGATCGTCGCGCGGTAGCCGGTGCGGCTGGGCGGCACCACGTACGAGTCGGCCCGGTACTGCGCGCTCGGCCCGCTCTGCGTCCCGGACGCGATGAGCGCGTCCCGGTCGAGCGCCGCGACGATCGCCTTGCGCGTGGTGACGTCGGCGAGCTGCTGGCTCGCGGGCCGCAGGAGCACCTGCGCCACCTCGTTGCGCGGCACGGGCTTCGTGGTGAGGTTCGGGATCGCCTTGAGCAGGTTCACGTCCGCCGCGTCGGCCCGCAGCAACGCGGCCTGGTTGTCGCCTTTGGACAGCGACTCGGCCATGGCGCTGTGCGTGGCACGGCGGATGACGACCCGGTCGAGCGTGGTCGGCACCTCCCAGTACCGGTCGCTGCGCTCCAGCACGACCTCACCGCGCGGCTCGTCGAGGCTGCGCATCTGGAACGGCCCCGCCGTGGCGGGGAACCCGGTCGCCAGCACGTTCGACCACGTGCCGGGCGCGTCCTTGAGCAGGTGCGCCGGCAGCAGGTTCGCGAAGAGGCTCCGCCAGCCGGGGAACGGCTTGCCGAACGCGACCTCGACGACCTTGCCGCCCTCGCGGGCGCTGATGTTGTTGATGAGCCTGTAACCCGCCGGATCCACCACACCGGGCTCGGTCCTCATACGCTGCCACAGGTAGGAGAAGTCCTCGGCGGCGATGGGCGCGCTGTCCGACCAGCTGGCGTCCTTGCGGATCGTGTAGGTGACGGTGAACGGCTCTGCCTTGGTGACCTTCGCGCTGACCATGAGGTTGCGGTCGAGCTGCGGCGCACCGTCCTGCCCCGCGCGGAACGCCGACGGGAGCAGCAGCGAGCTGAGCGCCGTGGTGATGGGACTCTGGGCCGCGAGGGCGTGCGGGTTGTAACCGCCCGCGACGTCGTCGACGCCGACCACGATCTCCGTGACCTTCGGCCCCGTGGTGGTGATGACGGGCGCCTCGGACTTCGGGACCAGCGGCGGAGGCGGCGCGTTCGTGCACGCCGCAGCCGCACCGCACAGGACGGCGCCGGCCAGCACTCCCCCGAGTCGCCTCATGTTCCTCACACTGCCAGAAGGGTTGGGGTGGCGTTCGGGCAACCCAGGTTTTGTCACCCGCGCCACTTCGGGTGACGTGTGGTGGTGGGGTGGGGTTGCTCTGCGTGAGTTTCAGCGTGGGGCGGGTTCCAGCGTGGTCCTGTTGCGTTGGTTTCCGTGCCTGTTCCAGCGTGGTCGTGCACCTCGGACGAAAGAGCGTTGCTCATCGCCGCTGCGCGACGATTGCGATTGGGGCTTGACTTCGGGGCCCTTGCGAGGCGCTGTGGTCGGCCGGAAAACGGCCGGACGCTTCGCGACCGGCCGAGCCCGAGAGGGGTAGCACCTCGCACCCAAAGTCAAGCCCCAATCGCAAACCACGGGTGGGCCCACCGGCTCTGATCGGCGCAAGGAAAAGACGGCTCGCCTTCGGCATCGCTTGGGCGCTGGCTTCGCCGCGCAACTGACATGCCCGTACCGCGCCGTGGCCTTGGCCTGACCGCGTCGCGCCCCGGAGACGACGAAGGGCGGCCGGGCCGTTGGCCCGGCC
>NZ_DASVFL010000216.1:0-9836 GCF_036380075.1 Lentzea sp.
CCGGTCGGGACGATCCGGTCACGCGTCGCCAGGGCGCGTGAGGACCTCGTCACCGCCATCCGGGACGACAGCACGGGCCGCCGCGTCTCCTAGGTCCTGTCCCGTGACTCTCATCGAACGGACTCACGGGACAGGACCTAGCTTGAGTTTTAACCTCTGAGCGGCTGGGCGTGACCCTGGTTGATCATGAGTGAAGCCCTTGGTCGATTCTTCTTCTTGCGACAGACGAAGATCGAGACCAAGGGCTTCAATTGATCAGTGTGCACCATGGCCGTGGCACGGGTGCGTCCGGGGAGTTGTCCGGGTTGCGGCAGGAGTTCTACCGGTGCTTGCCCCGGCGGGCGGATGCGTTGTTCGAACTGACCGACGCGATCTTGTGCGCGGACGGGCCGGTGCGGTCGGTGGCGGAGTTGTCGCTGGCCGGTGAGCATCGCCGTGGTCATGGCAGCGGCTACGCGGCACTGGCGCGGGGCCGGGTGGATGCCAGCCGGTTACGCACCGCGCTGACCGCGGTGTCGCTGCCGCGGGCGGCGGATGGGCGGCTGGTGCTGGCGGTGGACGTGACCTGCTGGCTTCGTCCGGAAGCACACACCTGTCCGCAGCGGATCCTGTGTCACACCTACGGCAGGGGCAAGGACCAGCACATGATGGTGCCGGGCTGGCCCTACTCGGTCGTGGTGGCGCTGGAAGCGGGGCGGGGTTCGTGGACAGCGCCGCTGGACGCGGTCCGGCTCGCTCCCGGCGACGTCGCCGCGGACGTGACCGCCCGCCAGATCCGTGACGTGGTGGGCCGGCTGACCGCGGCCGGGCACTGGAAGCCGGGGGATCCGGAGATCCTGCTGGTCGCCGACGCCGGCTACGACGGCCCGCGCCTGGCCCACGTCCTGGCCGACCTGCCGGTCACCGTGCTGGTCCGGATGCGCTCGGACCGGGTCCTGCGCCGCCCGGTCCCGCCGCAGCCGCCGGGCACGATGGGCAGGCCTCGGCGCCACGGCGGCGAGTTCGCCTTCGGCGACCCGAACACTTGGGGCACACCGGATATCACCATCGAGACCACGACCCGGCTCTACGGCCCGGCACTGATCCGGGCCTGGGACCGGCTGCACCCCAGGTTGACCCACCGCATCGCCTGGGCTTCACACGACGGCGCCCTGCCCATACTCGACGGCACCGTGATCCGCCTTGAAGTCGAGTGCCTGCCGTCCGGCGCGATCCCGAAACCCGTGTGGCTCTGGCATTCCCGCACCGGGCTCGATCAGCACGAGGTGGACATCGCCTGGCAGGCGTTCCTGCGCCGCTTCGACATCGAGCACACCTTCCGCATGCTCAAACAAACCCTCGGCTGGACCACCCCGAAACTGCGCTCACCCGAAGCCGCGGACCGCTGGACCTGGCTGCTGATCACCGCCTGCACCCAGCTCCGCCTCGCCCGCGACCTCACCGAAGACCTCCGCCGGCCCTGGGAGAAACCCCGCCCGCTCCAGCGACTGAGCCCGGCTCGGGTCCGGCGAGGGTTTCGGAACCTACGTCCACAACTCGCTTGCCCAGCCCGTGTCCCGAAACCCTCACGGCCCGGTCCCGGACGGCCCGCCGGAACTCCCAACCACCAGCCCGCCACACGCCACGACGTCCACACCGTCACCAGCACCAACACACAGAAACCCAAGCACCGCGAGAAGACCCAGTCGAGCGACCCACGACCCCGCCGAACAGGTTAAAACTCAAGCTAGCGGGTCGCGCGGGTTTCGAGGTACATGCAGATCAGCTTGGCCGCGACACCCGCGGAGCCGACGATGAACGCCTGGTCGGGGCCGAGCGTGACGGCGATGGCCCACAGCAGCAGGGCGATGAGCACGAGGATGACCGTCGTCTGCACGCCCTGCGGCCAGTGCGCGGGGTGGACCAGCCACCGGATCGGCTCCCGCGGAACCTCCACGTCACCCGCTCTATCGGGTGAACGCTCCGCCCTGACCGTCATCGTGCTCCCTCGCCGCAATTTCTCCTGGTGACCCCATTCTTCCGAGTTGATCTTCTACGCAGGGTCACTCGACCTGGTCTTGCGGTGAGCGTTGCGTGAGCGTCGGCGAACGGCAGACGAACGGTCATCCGCGTGATCGGTCGCCGGTCCGTCACCCTCCGCTTACAGATTGAGGCCAAGGTCGCAACTCTGCGTGCCACCTGTTCGAGTGAATGGTCGACGCTCCGTGACGGTTGGGCCGATCGGCGCAGCGCCGTTTCTGTCAGACCTCTCGGATAACGTCAGGTGAAGAGAGCGGTACGAGGGGAGAAAGCGTTGCCGGACAACAACGTCAGCGTCACCGCACTGTCGTTCACCGAGTACGTCATGAGCGGTCAGCGTGGACGCATCAACATCGTGTCGGAACAGCGGGGGATGTACCTGACCTCCGATCCCAAGGTCTGCGGCTTCTACAACCCGATCCGCGACGCCCTGCGCCGAGCGGTCAACTCGACCGAACCCGAGCTGGAGCTCAAGAAGGCGATCATGAACGCCAACCGCACTGGCCAGCCGCGGGCGTTCGAGGAGATCGCGGACGGCTTCCTGCCCTGGCTGGCGTCGTTCAAGGCGACCGGCGTCCCGGTGGAGCCCGCCACCTACCGCGCGGGCGAGCTCACCCTGAAGGTCCGGCCGCACCTGGGCCTGCGCAAGAAGGACGGCAGCACCTACGCCGTGCTCGTCCACCCCAAGGAGGCGCCGCTGACCAGGGAGGCGGCCAACGTCGCGCTGCGCATCCTGCAGCACACCATCGCGGACACGCTGCCGGGCGCCACGCCGATGGTCCTCGACGTGCGGCGCGGCAAGGCGTACCAGATGCCGGCGCGGACCAACCTCGGGAAGCTGGACGTGCTGATCGCCGCGGAGGCGATGGGCTACGTGACGCACTGGAAGCTGTCCGGCCTGTTCGAGGCCGTGCAGGTCGGATAAGCCAGCGGACGACGCGGCCCGTCTGGGGGGTCGGGCCGTGTCGTCGGCACCGAACGAGGGGGAACGTTGTCGCGGAGCGCCGCACTGCTCGCGTTGCTGAAGTGGGAGCAGAAGCGCGAGCCGGAACTGTCGTGGGCCGACGCCGAGGAGTACGTGGGGTTTGCGTTCCCCGGCGACTACAAGGACCTGATGTCGGCGGTCGGCAGCGGCGTCTTCGACCACGCCGTCGAGGTGACGTCACCGGTCGAGGACGAGGACTCGCTCGACGACTTCTTCAGCGAAATCCACGAGTCCCGCGAGCTCGACGGCCTGGTCCCGTGGGGCAGGGCCGGGCAGTGCACCCTGTTCTGGCGCACCGACGGCGAGCCGGACGAGTGGACGATCACCTTGTGCGACGCCGAGTTCTCCGAACGGGAGAGCTATGACGGGCCGGTGACGGCGTTCCTGCACGACCTGCTCACCGGTGCGTTCACCACCCGGCTCTTCGAGTTCACGCCGGGACGCGATCCCGGTTTCTGGCCTCGCTAACAGGTCTGGAGCATCGCGGCGAGCGCGTCGTGCTCCGCCTGGTCCGCGGTCAGCTTGTAGGTGATCTTCACCGAGATCCAGTGCTGCGCGTACGTGCACCAGTAGGCCTGGACCGGCGGCTTCCACTTCGCCGGGTCCTGGTCGCCCTTGCCGCGGTTGGTCTTCGCGGTCACGGCGATGAGCTGGATGCCGCCGAGGTCGTTGGCGAACGCCTTGCGCTGGTCGTCGGTCCACTTGTCCGCGCCGGACCGCCACGCCTCTGCCAGCGGCACCGTGTGGTCGATGTCGACCTCGCCCGCGTCCTTGATCACCACGTTGTCGTAGGGGCTGTTCCAGGTCCCCGAGGTCGCCTTGCAGTCCTTGTCCGACTTCACGTCGGCGCCCTGGCGCTGCAGCACGATCTCCCTGGTGTCGCAGGAGTTGCCCTGCGAGGCCCAGTGCGGGAACCGGTCGCGGCTGTAGCCGGTCATCTTGCCCTCGGGCGCGATCTGCACCGCGCCGAGGTCGGACGAACCGGCGGGAGCGGTCCCCGTCGGCACGGGCGTCGACGGCGGGTTCTCCTTGCCGGACTGGTATTCCGACAGGTACCAGCCGAGTGCCACGAGCAGCACGAAGACCACCAGTGACGTCACCGCCGCGCGATTCATGCGCCCATGATCGACCATCCGGGTCACGGACCGGTCACCCGGTCCGTGATCCGCGTGTCGAACCGGTGACGGTTACCGGGGCAGCGAGGTCAGGTAACCGCCCATGTTCCTGAAGTACTCGTGCGCCTTCAGCTCGGTGCCGTCGGCCGTGCGAACCTTCTTGACCAGCAACGCCTTGCTGCGACCGCGGCGCGCCTCCGCCCCCGCGACGACCGCCACGCCGTCGCCCTCGCGGTAGAAGATCCGGCCGGGGGTGCCGCCGTAGACCTCGGAGGAGACGTCCGCCTCGATGATCTCCAGGCGCTGACCGCGGTGGAAGCAGAACGCGCTGGGGTACGGCGCGCATTGCGCCCGCACCAGGCGGTCGAGCTCCTCCGCGGTCCACGTGAAGTCGATGCGCAGGTCCTCTTCGGCGCGTTTGTGGAAGAACGAGGCCTGCGACCGGTCCTGCTTGGTGAAGTCCGTGCGGCCGGAGGCGATCTCGACGAGGCCGTCGACCGTGATCGGGCCGAAGAGCTCCAGCGTCTTCTCGAACAGGACCGCGGTCGTGTCGCGCGGGCCGACCGGGACGGAACGCTGGAGCACGATGTCGCCGGCGTCGAGCGTGTCGTCCATCATGTGGGCCGTCACACCGACTTCCTTCTCGTCGTTGAGAAGGGCCCAGATCAACGGCGAGAAGCCCGCGTACTTGGGCAGCAGCGAGTCGTGCACGTTCAACGTGCCGTGCCTGGGCAGCGCGAAGACCTGCGGCGGGATCCACGTCCGCCAGTTGCAGGCGACGATCACGTCCGGGTCGGCGGCCTTGAGCCGGTCGAGCAGCTCCTGGTCCTCCGGGCGTTCGCGGACGACGACCTCGACGCCGTTCTCGCGGGCGAGGTCCTCGACCGAGTCGCTCCAGACCTTCTCGTACGCACCTTCACCCCTGGGGTGGGTGACCACCAGGACGACCTCGTGCTCGGACGCCAAAAGTGCCTGCAGGGTGCGATGACCCCAGGTCTGGAACCCGAACATGACGACCCTCATGGGGGTGCCCTCCTTCACCTCGGTGCGATACGGTCAGGCTAACCTAACTGAGAGCTTGCGAAGGAAGCTTAGGCTTCCCTAAGTTATGACCTCATGCATCCGATCTACGACATCGTCGGTATCGGGTTCGGTCCCTCGAACCTGGCGCTCGCCATCGCACTGACCGAGCACAACGACCAGGCCGAAACCCCTGTCACCGCGGTGTTCCTGGAACGGCAGCAGACGTTCGGCTGGCATCGGGGCATGCTGCTCGACGACGCCACCATGCAGGTGTCGTTCCTCAAGGACCTGGTCACGATGAGGAACCCGACCAGCGGTTTCTCGTTCCTGTGCTACCTGCGCGACCGCGGCCGGCTCGTCGACTTCGTCAACCACAAGAACCTGTTCCCGCTGCGCGTCGAGTTCCACGACTACTTCGAGTGGGCCGCGGCGCAGGTCGACGACCTCGTCTCCTACGGCACGGAAGCCGTTGGCGTGGAAGCGATCCAAGACGACCTGTTCGAGGTGACCACGGCCACCGGTGACGTGTACCACGCCCGCAACCTGGTGTTCGCGACCGGACTGCGCCCCACCGTCCCCGAGGGCGTCGCGCTGTCGGACCGCGTGTGGCACAACAGCCAGTTCCTGCACCGGATCGGTGAGCTGACGAACCCGAGGCGGTGCGTCGTGGTGGGCGCCGGCCAGAGCGCCGCGGAGGCCGTGGCGCACCTGCACCGCGAGTTCCCCGGCGCCGAGGTGTGCTCGGTGTTCTCCCGCTACGGCTACAGCCCCGCCGACGACAGCTCGTTCGCGAACCGGATCTTCGACCCCGAGGCCGTCGACCACTACTACGACGCCCCGGCCGCGGTGAAGCAGCGGCTGATGTCCTACCACCGCAACACGAACTACTCGGTCGTCGACGTCGACCTCATCGCGCAGCTCTACCGCACCACCTACCGGGAGAAGGTGCTGGGCACCGAGCGGCTGAGGATGATGAACATGACCCGGCTCGTCGCCGTCGAGGAGTCCGCGGAGGGCGCCCGCGCGGTGATCCAGTCGCTCGTCACCGGTGAGCAGGAGTACCTCGACACCGACCTCGTGCTGCTCGCCACGGGCTACGACGAGGCCGCGCCGTTCCTCGGTTCGCTCGATGCGGCCTGCGCACGCGACGAGGCCGGCCGTCTGGTCGTGGGTCGCGACTACCGCCTGCAGACGACGTTGCGCGGCGGCATCTACCTGCAGGGCGGCACCGAGCACTCGCACGGCATCACGTCGTCGCTGCTGTCCAACGTCGCGATCCGTTCGGGTGAAATCCTCGAGTCCGTGCTGACCCACTCGCCCGTCCCGGTGCTCGCGACGGCGTGATACTCGCCGGGTGGAACTCGACCTGAAGCTGACGGGCTGCCGGGCCCTCACGATGGACCCGGCACGTCCCTCCGCGCACACGATCGGCATCTGGCAGGGCCGGTTCGCCGGGCTGGACGAGCAGGTCGAGGGCCTGCCGGCCACCGAGACCGTCGACCTCGGCGGCGCCGTGGTGCTGCCCGGTTTCATCGACGCGCACACGCACCTGGCGTGGAACGGCCGGCGCGGCCGCACCATCGACGTGACCGGGGTGACCACGGTCGCCGGGGTGCTCGAACGCCTCGCGAACGCCCCCGGCGAGGGCTGGATCGAGGCGTCCGGCTACGACCGGCGGATCATGGACCGGCCGCTCACCGCCGCCGACCTCGACCCCGTCACCGGCGACCGCCCGTTCTACCTCGCCGACCTCTCCGGGCACGCCTGCGTGGTGAACTCCGCGGTGCTCCGGCAGCTCCCCGGCATCACGAGCGACGGCTGGCTCACCGAGAACGAGCAGCTGGCCGCGCGGACGTTGCGGCTGCCGTACTCGCTCGACGAGATCGTCGGCGAGCTGCGCGAGAGCGCCCGCCAGGTGCTCGCCGAGGGCGTGACGATGTGCGCGGAGGCGGGCATCGGCGCCGGGCTCATCGCGAGCAGCCCGCTGGAGGCCGCCGCCTACCAGCGGGCGCGGCTGCCGATCCGCGTGCAGCTCATGGTGTCCGCGCACGTCCTGCACCCGGTCGCCGCCGAACCGGCCGACGGCATCGCGCGGGCGATCGACCTCGGCCTGCACACCGGGTTCGGCGACGACAGGCTCTCGCTCGGCGCGCTCAAGCTGTGGACCGACGGCGGCATGATCGCGCGCACGGCCGCGCTGACCGAGCCCTACGCCGGCACGGACAACGCAGGCCAGTTCGCCGACACCGAGGAGCTCATGCGGGCGGCGGTCGTGGACGGCCACCACGCCGGTTGGCAGCTCGCGATCCACGCGATCGGCGACCGCGCGATCGACTTCGCGCTCGACGCCGTGGCCGAGGCCCAGCGCCAACGCCCCCGCGCCGACGCCAGGCACCGCATCGAGCACTGCGGCCTGGTGCGCCCCGACCAGCTCGGCCGGATCGCCGAGCTGGGGGTGGTGCCGGTCGTCCAGCCGACGTTCCTCTGGGCCTACGGCGATGACTACAGCGAGATCATGGGCGCGGAACGGGCGCCGTGGATGTACCGCGGCCGGTCGTTCCTCGACCACGGCATCACCGTCGCGGGCAGCTCGGACCGGCCGGTCGCGGATGGGGCGCCGTTGCGCGCCATCGAGTTCATGGTGCGGCGGCGCTCATCAGGCGGCCGCGCGGTGGGCCCGGACGAGGCGATCACCGTCGAGGAGGCGATCCGCGCGCACACGCTCGGCAGCGCCTACGCGTGCCGCAAGGAGGACGTGCTGGGCAGCATCACGCCGGGCAAGCTCGCCGACCTCGTGGTGCTGGGCGACGACCCGCGCACGAGCGACGCGATCGCGGACGTCCCGGTGCTCGCGACGATGGTCGGCGGGAACCTGATGCCGCAGCGCTGACCGCCTACTGGAGGTGGAACGTGGCGGCCAGCGTGGTGAGCCGGTCGGTGATGTCGGCGTGGACGTTCGTGCGGCGCACCCAGTTCTGGCACCCGCCGGCCGCCGACGGCGCCGTGCCCAGCGGCGACACCGCGTCCGTGACGCCGTACTCCAGCCGGTAGGCGAGCACGGCGATCGCCGACTCCAGCCAGAACGAGGGGTCCGGTGTGGGGATCTCCCCCAGCCCCACCCGGAACCACACGGGCATGCGCGCGTACTGCGAAAGCGCCGCCGAGATGCGTCGCGCGGCCGCGTCCCTGATCTCGCCGCGGGCCTTGTCGCCTTCGAGCACGGCCTCGGTGCGCCACTCCTCGGTGGCCGCGTCCTCGTCGGCCGCCAGCCGTTCGGCCGCCCGCTGCGCGCTCGCCTCGTTGGCGTTGATCAACCACTCCATCTGCCGCACCTCGTGCGACAGCGCGTCCCGCTCGAACCGGGGCACCCGCCCACCGTCCAACTTGGACCGCGCGTCGTCGCGGCGGGCCTTGAGGCCGTCGAACTCGAGCACCTCCTGCCTGATCTCGACGCGCGCCGGGTCGGCCAGGATCTCCTGCTCGGCGTCCCACGCCCGCCGCAACGCCTCGACCAGCGGCGCGACGTCCCCCGCCACCGCGTCGAGGTCGGCCGGCGGCCCGTCCCCGGCCCCGGACAACCGCCGCTCCAGCACGGTGAGCCGGGCCGTGACGCGCTCCAGCTCGGCCGAGAGCTGACCGACGTGGCTGATCAACGTGGCGACCTGCGGCTCGACGACGTCCAGCCGTTCCTTCTCCGTGGGCACCCGACCAGCGAACCGGACACTGAGGACCGGCAAAAGCGGGTAACCAGCCATTGCACGCATTAGAGGCCGGGTTCCGCCCGGCAGTGGCAAGCCCCCTCACGCACCGTCACAACAGTGGGTGAACCCGGACAAAACGAGGTATGAATAGGAAATGGCGACCTCCGTTACTGAGACCGAACGCAAGTACGAGGCCCCATCGGACGCGAGTCTGCCGGACCTCACCGAGATCACCGGCGTGGCGACGGGCCCGGAAGAGTTCGACCTCGAAGCCACCTACTTCGACACGGACGACTACCGCCTCGCCCGTGCCGGCGTGACGCTGCGCCGCAGGGTCGGCGGCGAGGACGAGGGCTGGCACCTCAAGCTCCCGAAGAGCGAGGACAGCCGCCAGGAGGTCCGCGTCCCCCTGGGCCGAGCGGTGAAGACCCCGCCCAAGGACCTGAGCTCGCTGGTCAGGGCCCACACGAGGGGCCAGTCCCTGACCCCGGTGGCCGAGATCAGGACCAACCGCCGCCGCTGGCAGCTGACCAACGGCACCGGCGACCTGCTGGCCGAGGTCGTCGACGACGTCGTGACCGCCCAGACCATGGGCAGCTCGACCACCACCACGTCGTGGCGCGAGATCGAGGTGGAACTGGGCGAGGGCGGCACCCGCAAGCTCCTCGACACCGTGGAACGCCACCTGGGCGAAGCGGGCATCACCCCGTCGTCCTCGAAGTCCAAGCTCTCCCAGGTGATCGGCGTGAAACGAGACGCCGTCCCCACCGTCACGAAGAAGTCGACGGCAGGCGAGGTGGTCCTCGCCTACCTCCACGAACAACGAGCAGCGCTGCAGAACCAGGACCCCCGAGTCCGCACGAACGAACACGACGCGGTCCACCAGATGCGAGTGGCGACCCGCCGCATGCGCTCGGCCCTCCAGGCCTACGGCAAGATCATCGACCGCGAAGCAACCCGAGCCCTGACAGACGAACTGAAGTGGCTCGCCGC
>NZ_DASVFL010000217.1:0-13583 GCF_036380075.1 Lentzea sp.
CCGGTCGGGACGATCCGGTCACGCGTCGCCAGGGCGCGTGAGGACCTCGTCACCGCCATCCGGGACGACAGCACGGGCCGCCGCGTCTCCTAGGTCCTGTCCCGTGACTCTCATCGAACGGACTCACGGGACAGGACCTAGAACGGAGCGCAGCCGCAGGCTGTTCGCCACCACCAGCACCGACGACAGCGACATGGCCGCGCCCGCGATCAGCGGGTTCAGCAGGCCCAGGGCCGCCAGGGGGAGCGCGGCGGCGTTGTAGCCGAACGCCCACACGAGGTTGCCCCTGATGGTGGCGAGCGTACGGCCGGCCAGCACCACCGTGTCCGCGATGGCGCCGAGGTCGTCGCGGACCAGCACGACGTCGGCGGCCTGCGCGGCGATGTCGCTGCCGTGCGCGACCGCCATGCCGAGGTCCGCGGCGGCGAGCGCCGGTCCGTCGTTGATGCCGTCACCGACCATCGCGACGTGTCGTCCCTGCGCGCGCAACCGTTCCACGGCAGCGACTTTGTCCGCCGGCCGCACGTTCGCGATCACGTCTTCGACGCCGACCTCCGCCGCCACGGCCCGTGCAGCGGTCGCGTGGTCCCCGGTGAGCAAGACGGTGTGCAGACCGAGCGCGTGCAGGCGTTCGACGGCACCTCGTGCGGATGGGCGCACGGTGTCCCGCAGGGCGATGCCACCGATCACGCCGCCGTCCTTCGCCACGAGCACGCCGGTGGCCGGTCCGAGATCGGAAAGCCAGGCAGTGGCCGAAGCAGGGACCGCGATGTCCAGCCGTGCCATGAGCTCCGCGGAGCCGACGACGACCGAAGCACCCTCGACCTCACCCCGTGCGCCCGCACCGACCAGTGCCTCGAATCCGGTGACGCCGGGCAGATCCGTGCACGCCGCGGCGATCGCGACGCCGATCGGGTGTTCGGAGGCCGCCTCCACCGCGCCCGCCAGCCGCAGGACGTCGTGCCCGGCGGCGAACGACGTCGTGTCGGTGACCTCCATGCGGCCGGTCGTGACGGTGCCGGTCTTGTCCAGCACGACCGTGTCCACGGCCCGCGTCGCCTCCAGCACCTCCGGGCCCTTGACCAGGATGCCGAGCTGCGCGGCCCGGGCCACGCCCACCATCAGCGCGGTCGGTGTGGCGAGACCGAGCGCGCACGGGCAGGCGATGATCAGCACGGCGACCGCGGCGGTGAACGCCTCGCGCGTCGAGTGGTCCGTGAGCAGCCAGCCCGCGAGCGTCAGCGCGGACAGCACCAGCACGACCGGCACGAACACCGAGCACACCCGGTCCACCAGGCGTTGCACGGCGGCCTTGCGCTGAGCCGCCTGCTCGGCCAGCGCCCGCATCTGCGCCAGTTGCGTGTTCGCACCGACCGCCGTGGCACGCACCACGAGCCGTCCGGCGCTGGTGACCGTCCCGCCGATGACGGCGTCGCCGGGACCGACCTCGACCGGGACGGGTTCGCCGGTCATCGACGCCGTGTCGACCGCGGAGCACCCCTCGACGACGACGCCGTCCGCGGGCAGCACCTCACCGGGCCGCACCACCAGCAGGTCTCCCACGAGGACCCGGGCGGCGGGCACCGCCGTCTCGACGCCGTCCCGCAGCACCCTGGCGTCCTTGGCCGCGATGCCCGCCAGCGCGCTGAGCAGACCCGCCGCCGAACGCCGGGACCGCAGCTCGAAGTAGCGCCCGGCGAGCAGGAACGTCGTCACGCCCGCCGCCACGTCGAGGTAGACGGCGTCCGCGCCCTCGGCCGTCACGCCGAAACCGAGCCAATAGCCGGGACCCGACGACCCCGCCACGAGCGACCACAGCGCCCACCCGAACGAGGCCAGCACTCCCAGCGACACCAGTGTGTCCATGCTGGACGCCCCGTGCCGCAGGTTGCGCAGCGCCGCCCGGTGGAACGGCCACGCCGCGTACGTGACCACCGGCAGCGCGAGCAGCACGCACAGCGCCTCCCAGCCCGGGAAGCGCAACGCCGGCACCAGCGCGAGGCTGATGGACAGGTTGCCGAGCGGGATCGCCAGCACCGCGGCGACCACGAGCCGGTGCCGCAGCCCGGAGACGGTGTCCTCGGTCCGTTCCTGCCCGGCGACCGAGGCGTCGTACCCGGCGTCGCGGACGACCTGCACGGCGTCGTCGGTGCCCATGCCCTGCGGGAGGTGGACCACCGCGCGTTCGGTGGCGTAGTTGACGGTGGCGCGCACGCCGTCGACCCCGTTGAGCTTGCGTTCGATCCGCGTGGCGCAGGCCGCGCAGGTCATCCCGGACACCGACAGTTCGACGGCGCCGTCCGTGGTGGTGGTCATGGGTGGGTCAGTTCTTCCTTCCGGAGAGTTCCGCGAGCATCGCGTTGTAGGCGGCGAGACGGTCGTCGTGGCCGGTGTCGGTGGCGCGGTCGAACCGCACGGCCTCGCGGCGGTCGGCCACGGCCCACTGCCGCAGCAGCGCGAGCACGACGACGAGCATCGGGATCTCCCCGGTGGCCCAGGCGATGCCGCCGCCGAGGCGCTGGTCGGTGAGGAGGTCGGGCATCCACGTGAGCCCGAGGGTGCGGTAGAAGTACTCGGCGATCACGGTCCGGTGGTTCATCAGGATCACGCCGAAGAACGCGTGGAACGGCATGACCGAGAACAGCAACCCGAGCCGGGCGAGGTGCGGCAACGTGCGCGGCGCGCGGTCGACGCCGATGACGAGCCAGAAGAACACGTACCCCGTCACCAGGAAGTGCAGGTTCATCAGCTGGTGCGCCCAGTGGAACCGCATCGCCGCACCGAACAGGTCCGAGAAGTACAGGACGTAGAACGACCCGACGAACATTGTCGCGGCCACCGCGGGATGCGCCACCAGCCGTGCGACACGGCAGTGCACCAACGCCGTCACCCACTGCCGTGGTTGCGGCGGCAGCACCCGCAACGCCAACGTGACCGGTCCACCCAGCACGAGCAGCACGGGTGCGAGCATGTTGAGCGACATGTGCGCGACCATGTGCGTGCTGAAGGTGCTCGCGGCGTACCGGCCGACGCCGGACGACGTCACCACCAGCACGACCGCGCAGCCGAGCAGCCACGCGGCGGTCCTGCCGACCGGCCAGCCGTCACCCCGCCGCCGCATGGCGCGGACCGCGAGGAGGTAGGCGACCGCGAGGGCGACGGCTCCCAGTCCCAGCAGGAGGTCGAGCCGCCACCCCAGGACCAGCTCCGCCGCCGACGGGGGATCGGGGAGCTCGTACCCGAGAACGGTTTCCTGGGGCGAGGGCCTGCGCGCGAACCACGCGGGCGGCACGAGGTGGGTGAGCCCGGTCGACGCGCCGAGCGCCAGCCCCACGACCACCAGCTCCACCCCGAGCGGACGCCGCGCGCCCCACCTGGCCCGGACCACCGGCACGACCGCGCACAGGAAGAGCTTGAGCAGCAACAGAACCGCGTAACCGCTGTGCAGACCGCCGGGGCCGGTCAGCACGGCCGAGGCGATCGATCCACTGAGGACGATCACGGCCAGGCACCACGTCGTGAGCCGGTGGTAGCGCCGCAGCACGACATCGGTGTTCCCCTGCCGGCGCAGGTGGCCGCGCAGTGCGACGAGCGAACCGATCCACACCGCGGCCGCCGGGACGTGCCAGACCATCGCGTTGGTGGCCACGTCGTGCCACGCGCCGTTCGCGACGTGTCCCGCGATCACCGGTGCCAGCACACCGGTCAACGCCGGTACGAGCAGCAGCGCGGAGGTCGTCCACGTCAGTGTCGCCCGTGCGGTGGCCGCCACGACCGCGGCGGCCACCGCCGAGAAGATCCACGCCTTCGGTTCCTCGGTGGCGGCCACGAGCCCGCCGAGGTGGTCGAGAGCGACGCCCACGGGCTGCCCGGACGCGTCCGCGGCGGAGAGCCCGACCGCCGCGGTGGCGGCGCAGAACCACACCAGCGCGGCCGTTGACGCCGTGCGCACCGCCGCGAACGCGTCGGCGGTCAGCCGGACCCGTTTCGGCGGCGCGGGCACGACGAACGCGGCGAACGCGAGCGCTCCCAGCACGACGGTGGCAGCGGCGTTCGCCAGCGTCCGCACGACGCCGAACGCGAGCGAGGTCGCTCTGCCCGGATCGCTGTCGCCCAGCAGCGCGTGGACGTCACCCGCCCAGGCCACCACGAGCACGACGCACACCACCGAGCCGACCGACGCGACCGCGACGGCCCTGTCCACCCTCATGGGAGAGCGGTCGGGCAGAACGTCCGCGCGGTTCCCGGGAAACCGCGATTGTGACGATCAGTCCACTGAGGCCTGTCCAGCGGCCACCGGCTGCCCGCGCCGGGCGCGGACCAGACCGATGACGCCGTCGAGGACCAGGAACGCGGCGAGGCTGATGCCCAGCAACGGGATCGCGATGCCGAGCGCGATGATCACCAGCGGTGCCGGGATGACGAACCACAGCGGCAGCTGCTGCCAGCCTCCGCGCTTGGGCGCCGAGCCGAAGGCGGCGCTGCGGTCGGCGCGGGTGGGCCGGCGCTGCCACCACATCCGGTAGCCGAAGAAGATCAGCGCCAGGATCGTCCCCGCCAGCAGCAGGAGCGCGATCTGGTTGGCGAGCCCGAACAACAGGCCCATGTGCGCCAGGATGCCGAGGGACGACAGCTGGGCGAGGAACGGCCGGTCGGCGAAGTCGGCGCGGGCCGTGACGGTCCCGGTGGCGGGGTCGACGGCGGCCTTGTCCTGGCGGACCGGCCACAGCTGGTCGGTCTGCGCGACGGACCAGGCGGTGCCCGGTTCGGCCGCGGGGGCGAGCTCGACCGGTCCGTCGAGCCCGGCACCCCGTCCGGCGGCGAGCACGCGGTCGAACGTGTCGGGGTCCACCGGCTCCGAGCTGCCCGCGGTGCCGGTGTGCGCCGAATGCTCGCCCGAGGTGGCGGGCGCCGAGCCGGGCAGCGCGGTGTCGAGCGCGGGGGCCTTGGCGTTGAGGGCGGTCAGCACCGCGGTGAAGTTCTCGCCGGCGTAGGTCGACCACGTCAGGCCGGTGGCCGAGAGGAACAGCGCGCCGACCAGTGCCCACACGCCGAGGCTGGCGTGCCAGGACCGGGTCCTGCGCACACCCTTGGCGCCCTTCTCCGGCAGGAGCAGGGCGCGCACCCGGCGCCGGGCGGTGCGGCGGCGGGCGAGCCAGAGCACCAGGCCGACGAGCGAGAGCACGCCCAGCCAGCTGGCCGCGAGCTCGGAGTAGAGGTTGCCGACCGCGCCGAGCTGGAGGTCGCGGTGGAACTGGTCGAGCCAGGTGACGGCCGGCGTCGCGCCCGCCCACGTCGTCAGCTCGCCGCGCACCTCGGCGGTGTACGGGTTGACGTAGACCGTCTTGCTGTACTCCTCGGCCAGGCCGGGAGCGGAGAACACCACGCGCGTGGTGGCCTCCGGGTCGTCGAAGAGCTGCACCGCGGTCACGGTCCCCTCGGGCAGCGCGGCCTGGGCGGCCGCCACCTGGTCCGAGACGGGCCGGGCGGTGCCCGCGGGCTCCACCCACAGCTTGTCGCCGTAGAGCACGTCGTCGATCTGCGGGGCGAACGCGTACAGCATCCCCGTCACGGCCGCGACGACCAGGAACGGGCCGACGAGCACACCGGCGTAGAAGTGCAGCCGGCGCAACAGCGGGACGACCGAGATCTGGGTCGCGCGGGGTGTCTCGACGGCTCTCTCGAGCTCGGCGGGGGGAGCGGACATGGGGGCACCTCTGCGGGGGGACGGAGAGCGGACTCGGGGCAGTAGTCGTCCGCCGTTGCGGGTTAGTTCCCGCGTGTGTCATCCGTCTCAGCATCTGGGCAGTGGGGTCGTCGGCGCCGCGGTCCACCAGGCCGGAAGTGCTTGCGGCATCAGTACTGTCGGCCGGGTGAGCAACGATCCCAGTCGTGCCGGCGTCGCCGGACCGGGCACCCGGTCGGTGCTCGTCGTCCTGTTCGACGACGTGCAGCCGCTCGACGTGGCGGGGCCCCTCGACGTGTTCTCGTTGGCCGCGCGGTACGCCGGCACGGAGGAGGCTCCGCCCTACGTGGTGCGCACGGCGTCGGTCGGAGGCCGCGTCGTGCGGACCGCCGGAGGACTGCGGCTGGTGCCCGATCTCGACCTCGCCGACGCCGAGGACCCCGACCTGCTCCTCGTGCCGGGCGGCCCCGGTGTGGAGCACGCCGGCGACGAGCTCGTCGGCTGGCTGCGCGACCGCGCCGCGCGGTCGAGACGGGTGGTGTCGGTGTGCACCGGGGCGTGGCTGCTGGCCGAGGCCGGGCTGCTGCGCGGCCGCCGGGCGACCACCCACTGGGAAGCCTGCGCGCACCTCGCCCGCCTGCACCCGGAGGTGCGGGTCGAGACGGGCCCGATCTTCGTCCGCGACGGCTCGATCTACACCTCGGCCGGCGTGACGGCCGGGGTGGACCTCGCGATGGCGCTCGTCGAGGAGGACCACGGCCGCGCGGTGGCGCACGAGGTCGCCCGGCTGCTGGTCGTCTTCCTGCGCAGGCCGGGAAACCAGCCGCAGCTCAGCGCGCAGCTGGCCGCCCAGGCCGCGCGGTCGGACTCCCTGCGGGAGGTCCAGCACTGGGCGACGGCGAACCTGGCCGCTGACCTCTCCGTTCCCGCGCTGGCGGAGCGCGCCGGCCTGTCGCCCCGCCAGTTCGCCCGCGCGTTCGCCGACCAGGCCGGGGTGACGCCGGGCCGGTACGTCGACCTCATCCGGCTGGAGGCCGCGCAGCGCATGCTGGCGGACACGAGGGAAGGGGTGCTGCGCATCGCCCGCCACTGCGGGTACGGCACGCAGGAAGGCATGCGGCGCGCGTTCCTGCGCGAGCTCGGTGTGTCGCCCACGGAGTACCGCCGCGCGGTCGCGGACACGCCGGCGGCCGGCTGACGATGGCAGATTCGTTGGGCTGCACGACATAGGCGCCGCGGCCCGGCACTCCTACGCTGCGAACCCGTGCGGCTCAATGCAAAACGATGTGCGACAGCGGTGGCGGTGTGCGTGCTCGTCGCCGGGTGCGGCCCGGCGGGCTCACCGGAAACCGGTGGCGCGGCGGTGGAACGCGCGGCACCGGCGAAGACCTCGTACCCGTTGACGATCGGGAACTGCGGCCGGGAGGTGACGTTCGACGGCCCGCCGCGGCGGGTGCTGGTCATGAACGGCGTGTCGGTCGGCGAGGTCCAGGCGTTCGTCCTGTTGGGACTCCAGGACCACGTCGTCGCGAACGCCCAGCGCGTCACCGTGTCCGACGACCCCGGCATGGTCGCGGAGGTCGCGAAGATCCCGACCGGTGGCGCGGAGTGGAACAAGAACTTCGACGTGCCCGCCGAGAAGGTGCTGGAGCTCAAGCCCGACCTCGTGGTCTCGACGTGGAGCGGCGGGTTCAACGCCGAGAGCGGCTTCGCGACCCGGGACCAGCTCGCGTCCGCCGGGATCAGGTCGTTCGTCAACCCGGTCGACTGCGCTCACGGCGCGGTGAACCCGTCGGCCGCGGACCAGGCCGCCTACGACCGGCAGTCGATCACGTCGACCTACGACTTCCTCTGGCAGCTCGGCATGATCTTCGACGCGCAGCACAGGGCGGCCGAGGTCATCGCCCGGCTCGAAGGGCGGGTCGCGGCCGTGCGGAACCGCGTCGGTGGCGCCGAACGCAAGAAGGTGCTGCTCGTGTTCCCCGGCATGGCGATGATGAGCACCCACAACCTGCCCGCGGTGTTCTCCGGCGGCATCTACGACGACCTCATCGCGGCGGCCGGTGGCGAGAACGCCTTCCCGAACGACAAACCGAACCCCGAGCTGACCTCCACGCTCAACGCCGAGGCGCTGGCGTCGGCGGACGTCGACGTGCTGGTGATCGGACTGACCGATCCGTCCGAACAGGACAGGACCGAGCAGCTCGCCGCCCAGCTGTTCGAGAAGTACCCGCAGTGGGAGGCGTCGAGGTCGAGGACCTACGCGGTCGTCTCCGACGGCGCGTTCCTCGGTCCCGCCAACGCCTACGCCGTGGAGAAGATCGCCGATGCCGCGCACCCTCGCTAGCGGACCGCACCTGGTGTCGGGTCGCGCGACAGTGCTGCTGTACGCCGTCCTGACCGCGGCGCTCGCCGCGGCGGTCACCACCTCGGTGTCACTGGGAACGGTCACCCTGCCCGCACGCGACGTCTGGCACGTGGTCCTCCGCCACCTGACGGGCGACGCCGCGGGCCTCGACCCGTTGCACGACAAGATCGTCTGGGACATCCGCCTGCCGCGGGTCCTCGTGGCCGCGGTCGTCGGCGCTGCCCTGAGCGTCATCGGCGTCGCGTTGCAGGCGCTGGTCCGCAACCCGCTCGCCGACCCGTACATGCTGGGCGTCACGCCCGGCGCGTCGTTCGGCGCGGTGCTCGTCATGGCCTCGGGCTCCGCCGCGGTCCTCGGGCTGGGCGTGACGGGCGGCGCGTTCGCCGCGGCGGTGCTGACCATGGTCGTCGTGTTCCTGATCGCCCAGCGCGGTGGCCGGCTCACCGACACCCGGCTGGTGCTCGCCGGGGTCGCCGTGGGCTACCTCGCGGTCGCCGCCACGAGCTTCGTGCAGCTCCAGACCAACCCGAACCAGCTGGCGGGCATCATGTTCTGGGTCATGGGCAGCCTCGCGGGCACGGAATGGTCCGACCTCGGAGTCCCGGCGGCCGCGCTGGCGCTGGGGACCACCTGGCTGCTGAGCAGGGGCCGCGCGCTCAACGCGCTCATGGCCGGCGACGACGCGGCCGCCGGGCTCGGGGTGGACGTGCACCGGCTGCGCCGCCAGCTGCTCGTGGTCACGTCGCTGATGACGGCCACCGTCGTCGTGGTGGCGGGAGGGCTCGGGTTCGTCGGGCTGGTGATCCCGCACATCGCACGGCTCGTCGTCGGTGCCGAACACCGGCGAGTGCTGCCGACGTCCGTGCTCGTCGGCGCCGTGTTCCTGGTGCTCGTCGACCTGGCGAGCCGCACGGTCGACCGGCCGAACGAGCTGCCGGTCGGCATCTTCACCGCCGGGATCGGCGTGCCCGTGCTGCTGTGGCTGCTGCAGAACGCCCGGCGACGGGAGGGGGCGTGACGCGGCTCGAGTTCCGGGACGTCGGCATCGACCTCGGTCCGGCGCGGATCGTCTCCGGCGTGTCGCTGCGGGTCGAGCCGGGGGAGGTGGTCGGTCTCGTCGGCCCCAACGGCAGCGGGAAGTCCACGCTCCTGCGCAGCGCCTACCGGGTGCTGCGGCCGGTCACCGGTGTGGCGCTCATCGACGGCGAGAGCGTGTGGGCCCTGTCCGCGCGGGAGGCCGCGCGCCGTCGTGCGATCGTCACCCAGCACACCGTGCTCGACGCCGTGTTCTCCGTCCACGAGGTCGTCGCGATGGGCCGGACACCCCGGAAGGGCCTGCTGGACAGGGAAACCGAGCACGACCACGAGGTCGTCGGGAAGGCGCTCGACGCCGTGCACATGAAGTGGGCGGCCGACCGATCGTTCGCCACGCTGTCCGGCGGCGAACAGCAACGCGTCCTGATCGCCCGCGCACTGGCCCAGGAAGCCGGGCTGCTGATCCTCGACGAGCCGACGAACCACCTCGACGTGCGGGCGCAGTTCGAGGTCCTCGACCTGCTCCGGCACCTCGGCCTGACCACCCTGACGGCGTTGCACGACCTCGACCACGCCGTCTCGTACTGCGACCGCGTGGCGGTCATGGCCGGCGGCGAGCTCGTGGCCGCGGGAGTCCCGGCCGAGGTCCTCACGCCCGCACTCGTGCACGACGTGTTCGGCGTCCGCGCGGTGCTCGACACCCATCCGATCACGGGCCGCCCGCGCATCGCCGTCGCCTCCGCGGGCTCGTGGCCCGCACCCGACAACGCCGTCTGAAAGGACATCGACATGCAGGTCGCCATCGTTCTCTACCCCGGCTTCACGTCGTTGGACGTCCTCGGGCCGTACGAGGTTCTCGGCCGTCTGCCGGGCACGGAGGTCGTGTTCGTCGCCGAACGGGCCGGTCTCGTCACCAACGACCTCGGGAGCCTGTCGGTCGAGGCCACCGCCACCTTCGCCGACGTGCCGGCACCCGACGTGGTGCTCGTCGGCGGGGGCCCCGGTCAGCGGGAGCAGATGTCCAACGCCGCTCTGCTCGACTGGCTGCGCGCCGCCGACCGGACCAGCCGGTGGACGACCGCGGTGTGCACCGGCACGTTCCTCCTCGCCGCCGCCGGGCTCCTCGACGGCCGCCGTGCGACCACGCACTGGGCGGGGCTCGACCAGCTCGCCGAGTTCGGCGTGACGCCGTCGAAGGACCGGGTCGTCGTCGACGGCCGCTACGCCACCGGCGCCGGCGTGTCCGCGGGGATCGACATGGCGCTGACCCTCGCCGGCCTGGTCGCGGGTGACGACGTGGCGCAGACGGTACAGCTGGTCATCGAGTACGCGCCGGAACCGCCCTACCGCGCGGGATCCCTCGACACCGCACCGGCCGCCGTCGTCGAGAACGCGCGGAAGGTGCTGTCCGGCTGAGACAGGGGCGGGCTGAGTCACTGGTAGGAGACCATCGACGGTTTCGGCCGGTACTCCATCGTCTGCCGCGGGGTGAGCATCGGCTTGTCCTCGTCGTAGAAGTTCTTCCAGCCCATCGGCAGGTCCGCGGGCCGTGCCGCCACGACGGAGTCCCAAGTGGACACCTTCTGGCCGGTCGAGCCCTGCCCGTCCATGTGGATGAGCAGCTGCACCTCGTCACGGCTCGTGTCGAGCGCCTGCTCGTCGCGGATCATGGTGAGCTGGAACTGGTGCACGACGAGCAGCTTCTGCGGCAACGACTTCGCGGTGGCCAGCTCGGCGAGCCACGCCGTGACCTCGTTGATCTCCGCCGCGTCGGCCCCGCCGATCTGCTGCAGCGGCACCTGGCCCGGCCCGAGCTTCCACTCCGGGTCGACGGCCAGGCCGACGTGCGGCTGTTCGAGCAGCGGCGCGTACCGCCGCGCCTGGTCGAGCAGCCGCGCCCGGCCGGGTTGCAGGTCCAGGACGACGTAGAGGCCCTCCTGCCCGGCCCTGTCCACCCACGGGCGCAACGACTCGACGTCGGCCTCGGCCGAGTAGTCGCCGTCCTGGCCGGGGGAGCCCTGGGCGACGGTGGCGATGATCTCCAGCGACGGCACGACGGGCACGTCGCTGAGCGGTTCGTACTCGGCGGCCAGCTTCTTCACGCGGGCGACGGTGGCCTCGAGGTCCTGCTCGCCCAGCGCGCCGAGCGCGGGCCCGTCCGGGTGGCCGTAGAGGCAGACCAGCATCCGGCCGGGGAACAGCACCTGCCCGCCGCCCGGCAGCGATCCGCCGCCGCGCAGCGCCAGGTCGACCCGCCTGCGCAACCGGTCCGGCGGCCCGAAGTCCTCGCCCAGCGCCAGCAGCGCCCCGGACGGCCCCGCCCGCAACGCGTCGATCGCGGCCTGGTCGGTGCGCGGGTCACCGCCGTGCACCGCGACGACCTTCGCGCCCGCGGCCTTCGCCGTGGCGACCGCGGCGACGTCCTCCCGGCCGGCGCGGGCCAGCACCGTCACGTCGACGGGGTGGGCGGGCTCGACCGCGGGCACCCCGGCGGGCAGCGCCGGAGCGGCGCCGTCGGCGGGCACGTCGATCCCGGCCACCTCGACCGGGATCTTCCACGCCTCGACCTGGCGCCGCGCCTGAGCTCCGACGGCGAGCACCACCTGCGGCGCCAGCCGCCTCACCTCCTTGCGCACCGCGTCGGCGTCCGAGGCGGGCAGCTGGAGCGCCGGCACCCCCAGCCGTTCCGCGACCGCACCCGCCGCGGCGGAGGCGGCGTCGTCCGCCTCGGGGGCCACCACCACGACGGGAGCGCTGCGGAAGAGAGCGGAGCTCATCGCGACCGCGGACTCCGCACCGGCCCGAGCCTTCAACACGGAGGTCTTCTCCTCCGGCGGCGACAGGTGCGCCGACACGGCGGCGTCCGCCGAGCCGAACGTGAGCCCGAACGGCCCGCTCGTGCAGCCCGTCACCAGCAGGGACACCAGCACGGCGGCGCACCAGCACCTCGCCACGCGACCACGGTCGTCCATCCGCATCGAGCACCCCCACGCAGTCGCGGCCGTCCGGCACTGCGCGGGGAGTAGCCCGTGAGAACGGGAATCCTCCTTCTCGGCCCGCGATCACCCGAAAAGGGGACCTGCACAGTGCCGGCACGCCCGTCCGGCCACCGAAACTGCCCTGAACTCCGCGCCACGGGCGGGCGATTCCCTCGGTGAGCGGCAGGCAACGCGGTGTCGCTCCCCGGGTCGCCGACGGAGGAGAGCGGATGAGTCCCTCAGCCCAGATCGCGTTCCGCATCGCCATCGGTTTCCTGGTGATCGGCCTGGGCGGGGCGTCGGTGGCCGCGGTCGTCGGCCTGGTGCTGACCAACGCCGCGTCCTCGGCGGCCGCGAAGGTCTCGCTCTGCGCGAGAGACGGCGTGGCCCCGGCCGGTGGCGACGACTACCTCGCCCAGAACAACGTCTGGAACGCCGAGACGCCGCAGTGCGTCTCCGTCGGGGACCAGTCGTTGCGGATCGACACCGCCGCGCACGACGTCCGGCCCGGCGGCGCCCCGGCCGCCTCCCCGTCGCTGTTCCGCGGCTGCCACTGGCAGGAGTGCACCGACGTCGGCGACCTGCCGGTGCAGGTGTCGAAGATGCCGCGCATCACCAGCGACTGGGTGAGCGAGCAGGTCGACACGGGTGTCTTCAACGCCGCCTACGTGGTGTGGTTCCACAGCGGACCGGTCGCCGAGGCCACCCCGGACGGCGCGGAGGTGGTGATCTGGCTGCGCAGCCGCGGGGGAGTGCGGCCCGGCGGGTCCCTGCTGGCCGGCGAGGTGCCGATCGCGGGCGCCCGCTGGAACGTCTGGCTGGCGCGCGACCAGGACCGCGTGCGGATCACCTACGAACGCGTCGGCGAGGTCACCGAGGTCAGCGGCCTCGACATCAGCGCGTTCACCGAGGACGCCGTCGGACGCGGCCAGATCTCCCTCGACTGGTACCTGGTGGCGGTCGAGGCGGGCTTCAACCTGTGGCGCGGCGGCGCGGGCAACGCGATCGAGAAGTTCTCCGTCACCGTGGACGACTAGGGCCGCGGCCTTCGGATCAGGTCCGCCTGCGGCTCGCGATCTCGTCGGAGAGCTGCCGCACTCGGGCGGAATCCGCGTCCCGGGCGAGGGCGACGTAGTGGTCCATGACGGCCGGCCGGTAGCGCACGGGCAACGTCTGTCCCGGGGCGAGCCGGGTGAGCTCGGTGATCGTGAGGTCCTCGTCCGCGATACCGCGGAACGAGACGCCGTCGGCGGTCTCCACGTCGAACATCAGGATCAGCCGTGGATTGCTGTTGACCTCCCGCCAGTCGACGAGGACACCGAGCGCGAGCGTCCCGGTGCGCAGCTCCGCGGCGCGCTTCCGCGCGTCACCGCTCAGGAGCGGGTTCGGGGCGACGCCGGGGAAGCTCGGCCCGACGCCGAGCGACTCCCGGCTCAGGTCGGGCCTGAGCCGCGCCATCAGGTCGTCCACGTCGTCCCGACCGCGGGACTTCTTCTTCCGGCCGAACCCGAACACC
>NZ_DASVFL010000218.1:0-44552 GCF_036380075.1 Lentzea sp.
AGCGGGCGAAAAGCGTGCCCGCTTGACACCCCTCTTCGCGTGCAGCAAGAGCTGTGGCGCGACTCGTGACGGGAACCCCACCGCGGAGAGCTTCGCTCAAGAGCGAAGAGCGAAGAGCGAAGGACTGCTCGCCTCGCCTTCGGCGTCGGCATCGCGTCGGCACGCTTGAGTTGTGCTTGCTTGTTCTTGGGGGGCTGGTCTAGGACGTGGATCACGTCCGAATGCACTAGCTAAGGTATGCCTTAGTTAAGTTAGGGTTGCTTTGCTGCCCGTGACCAGGAGGATGCGATGGAACCGGTGCTGGACCTTGCCGGGATCGGCTTCGGACCGTCCAACCTCGCTCTCGCGATCGCTGTGGAGGAGCACCCGCTGCCTGTGCGGGCTCGGTTCTTCGAGCGGCAGGCTCGGTTCGGGTGGCATCGGGGGATGTTGCTCGAGGACGCGACCATGCAGGTGTCGTTCCTCAAGGACCTGGTCACGTTGCGGAACCCCACCAGTTCGTTCAGTTTCCTGTGCTACCTGCGGGACCGGGGGCGGTTGGTCGACTTCGTCAACCACAAGAGCCTCTTTCCGTTGCGCAAGGAGTTCCACGACTACTTCGAGTGGGCCGCTGAGCGGGTTGCTCATCACGTGTCGTACGGGGCTGCGGTCAGTGACGTCCGGGTGGAGGGGGACGGGTTCGCGTTCCTCGCCGGTGGGGCTGAGGTTCGGGCGCGGAACCTCGTGTTGGCGACCGGGCTCGAGGCGAACCTTCCCGAGGGGATCGAGACCGGGGAGCGGATCTGGCACAACAAGGACCTGTTGCACCGGGTGGAGTCGGTGTCGGACCCGCGGCACGTCGTGGTCGTGGGTGCCGGGCAGAGTGCGGCCGAGGCCGTCGCGTTCTTCCACGACCGGTTTCCCGGCGTGGTGGTGCACGGGGTGTTCGCCCGGTATGGGTACAGCCCGGCTGATGACAGTTCCTTCGCCAACCGGATCTTCGATCCTGCTGCGGTGGATGATTTCTACGCCGCGCCGGAGGACGTCAAGGCTCGGTTGATGGGGTACCACGCGAACACCAACTACGGCGTGGTCGACGGGGACCTGATCGAGGAGCTGTACCGGCGGGTGTACCGGGAGAAGGTCGTCGGGCGGCAGAGGTTGTTGTTGCACAACACGTCGCGGCTGACGGACGTTCAGGTCGACGGGACGTGCGTGATCGAGTCGCTTGCCGATGGCGGGCGGGTTTCGGTGGATGCCGACGTGATCGTCTACGCGACCGGGTACCGGCCCGCCGACCCCGTTCGGGTGCTGGGGGAGCTGGCTGACCGGTGTTCGCGGGACGAGCACGGGCGGTTGGAGGTGACTCGGGACTACCGGGTGGTCACCGGTGACGACGTGCCCGGCGGGATCTACCTCCAGGGCGGTACCGAGCACACGCACGGGATCACGTCCTCGTTGTTGTCCAACACGGCTGTGCGTGTCGGCGAGATTCTCGACTCGGTGTCGCGGCGGCCCGCTGTGGTGTCGTCGCCGGGGCTTCAGGCAGTCAAGTAGTTCGGTGAAAGGATCGTCATGACCAACCCCTTCGAGGACCCGCAGGGCCGGTTCTTCGTGCTGGTCAACGAAGAGCAGCAGCACTCGCTGTGGCCGGTCTTCGCGGAGGTGCCCGCCGGGTGGACCAAGGTCTACGGCGAGGAGAGCCGCGAGGCGTGCCTGGCCTACGTCGAGGAGAACTGGACGGACCTGCGGCCGGCTTCCATCAGGTGATCCCGCGGGCGTGACCTCGCCGGTCGCGCTCGCAGGCAGTATCGACCGTTCGGACTGACGCGACGGTGCCGCAGAACGTGGCACCGTCGCGTTTTGCCGTTCAGGGCCTCTTTGCTGCTATGGTTCATTACATGAGTAACGAACCCAGGAAGTGACGCCGTGTTCGACGACCGGAGCCCGATCTACCGGCAGATCGCCGACCGGATCAAGGCGGACGTGCTGAACGGGGCGTTGAAGGCCGACGAGCAGGTCATGTCGACCAACCAGTACGCCGCGTACTACCGCATCAACCCGGCTACGGCGGCGAAGGCCTTCCAGCAGCTCGTGGACGAGCAGGTGCTCTACAAGAAGAGGGGGATCGGGATGTTCGTGAGCGGGCAGGCTCGCGACATGTTGCGGGCGCAGGGGAGGGAGACCTTCTTCGGGGAGGTCGTCGATCCGATGGTCGCGGAGGCGCGGGCCATCGGCATTCCGCTCGCCGAGGTCATCCGGCGCATCGAGCAGCACGAGGACGGGGGCGTGTGATGCGGGTCGAGGTACGGGGTTTGACGGTTCGCTACGGGGACGTGACGGCCGTCGACGACATCAGTTTCTCGTTGGAGGGCAACAAGATCTACGGCCTGCTGGGGCGCAACGGGTCGGGCAAGACCAGCCTGATGTCGGCGCTCGCGGGGTACCGCAGGCCGGCCGGGGCCGTGACGCTCGACGGGCTGCCGGTGTTCGAGAACGCTGCCGCGATGCGGCAGGTCTGCCTGGTCCGGCACACCGCCGACGCCGCGGACAAGGGCGACCGGGTCTCCCACGTCCTGGAGTACGGCGCGGCTTGGCGCGACACGTGGGACGACGTGTACGCGCGGGAGCTGGTCGAGCTGTTCGGGATCTCGCCCAGGGCGAAGGTCGGCGAGCTGTCGCTGGGGCAGCGGTCCGCGCTCGGCGTCGTCATCGGGCTCGCCAGCCGGGCGCCGCTGACGATGCTCGACGAGTCGCACCTCGGCATGGACACGCCGACGCGGTACGCGTTCTACGACACGCTGCTCAGCGACTTCATGGCCCACCCGCGCACCATCGTGATCTCCACGCACCTCATCGAGGAGCTCGCCTCGCTGCTGGAGGAGGTCGTGATCATCGACGCCGGACGGCTGGTGCTCCAGGAGGAGGCGGACGTGCTGCGGTCGCGCGGCACCGAGGTCACCGGCAACGCCGCCGACGTCGACGAGTTCACCGCCGGGCTGACCGTGCTCAGCGAGAAGTCGTTGGGGCGCACCAAGTCCGCGATGGTCTACGGGGTGCTGGAGGACGCGCGGCTCGTCCGTGCGCGCCAGCTCGGCCTGGAGCTCGGCCCCATCGCGTTGCAGGACCTGTTCGTCCACCTCACCGAACCCGTCGGGGGGAAGCGGTGAAGCTGTTCGGCCACCTGGCCAAGACCCTGCTGACGTTCTGCGTGCTGGTCGCGGGCGGAGCGTTCGCGTTCGTCGTGGCGCTGACGTTCGTGATCTCGTTCTTCCGGAGCGTCGAGATCAGCGCGTGGAACATCGTCGCGTCCCACGTGGCGCCCTGGTTCCTGCTGTGGGTCGGGGTCTACGCGATCCACAACGTGCTGCCGATCGCCGTCGCCCACGGCCGCACGCGCCGAGAGCTCCTCGTCGGGACGTCCGTGCTCTCCGTCGTGCTGGCGCTGGTGGGGACGGTCATCGCGTGGCTCGGGTTCGTCGTCGAGGGCGGGATCTACGCGCTCATGGACTGGAACGCCGACCGGCACGGCGCGGTGCCCGCGTACTTCCTGATGTACCTGGTGTGGTTCGTGACCGGCACGCTGTGCTCGGCGGCGTTCGGCAGGTTCGGGGTGGGCGGGGTCTTCTCGCTGCCCGTCGCGTTCGCGTTCATCGCCCTCACGAGGGCGCAGATCCCGGGATCGGGGACCCTGCCGTTCATCCCGGAGGTCCCCGGCCTGCTCGGGACCGGGTGGTACGGGGTGTCGGCGGTGGCGTTCGCGGTCGCGCTGGCCGGGACGTGGGCGATCGCGCGGGACATGCCTGTCCGCGTGCGGACCTAGGGTGCGTGCGGACCTAGCCGCTTAGCCGCTGTCGCGCACCACCAGTGACGGCTCGAAGGTCACCGACGTGACCGGTGCGCGGTCGTCGGTGATCTGCCGCAGCAGCTGGCGGGCCATCTCCGCGGCCATGTCCGCGATCGGCTGGCGGACCGTCGTCAGCTCGGGTTCGCACGTCAGCGCGGCGGTGCTGTCGTCGAACCCGACGATCGCCACGTCGTCGGGGACCTTGCGGCCGTGGCGGTGCAGCACGGGGATCGCGCCGTTGGCCATGAGGTCCGACGCGACGAACACGCCGTCGACGTCCGGGCAGAGAGCGATGAGCTGTTCCATCGCCGCGACACCGGACTGGCGGGTGAAGTCGCCGTGCACGACCCACGCGTCCGGCACCTCGGCGAGGAAGCCCTGGAGCCGGTCCTGGCCCGCCGGGGTGTCCTGCGGGCCGGTGATCGTGGCGATGCGGCGCCGTCCCAGCTCCTTCAGGCGGCGCCCGGCCAGCGCGGCGCCCGCGGTCTGGTTCACGTCGACGTACGTGATCGGCATCGGCTTGAGCGGCCGGCCCGCCAGCACCACCGGCAGGCCGGCCGCGATCAGCCGGCCCGGCACCGGGTCCGCCGAGTCGGTGTGCACGAGGATCACGCCGTCGAGCCGTCCGCACCGCAGGTCGCTCAGCGCCTGCTCGCGCGTGCCGGGGCCGGTCATCATCAGCACGAGCTGCACGCCCAACGGCCGGACGACCCTGGTCACGCCGCTGACGACGCTCGCCAGGTGCGGGTCGCCGAGCATGCGGCGTTCGTCGGGCAGCACCAGCCCGATGGCGTCCGCGCGGCGCGTCACGAGCGAGCGCGCGGCGATGTTCGGGAGGTACCCGGTGGTGGAGATGGCTTTCTCGACGGCGTGGCGGAGCGACTCGTCCACGGTGGAGGCGCCGTTCACCACTCTCGACGCGGTCGCGCGCGACACCCCGGCCACCCGTGCCACCTCCTCCAGCGTCACGCGCTTCACCCGGCCGCCAGTTCCGCCGTGCGGTGGCGTTCCATCAGCTTGACCACCTCGGCGGTGGGAGGGTGGGTGATCGCGGACCCCGCCGAGCGCAGGACTTCCAGCGACTCGGTCAGGTGGTTGTGCACGAACTGGTTCAGCGCGTCGGGGCTCGTCGCGGCCAGCTCGATCTCCGCGTCCGTCGGCATGCCGGGCATGTCGTGCCCCGCGTGGTTGTTCACGAACGGGGCGTCGAGCAGCTTGCGCAGCTCCACGAGCTCGGTCGCGCGGTTCTGCCTGAGCTCGGCGCGGCCGGTCAGGTCGACGAGCTTGAGGGCCTGCTCGTCGGTGGCGATGGACAGCTCGACGAACGCCCGTTCCGTTGCGCCGTAACCGTTCTGCTGGGCCGGCGGTGGTGCCTGGGGTTCGGGTGGAGCCTGCTGGCAGGCCGCGAGAAGGCCTGCCAGCAGGAGCACTGTCATCCGTGGTTGCCGGCGTGAT
The DNA here is from genome assembly GCF_036380075.1 of Lentzea sp. NCBI lineage: Bacteria > Bacillati > Actinomycetota > Actinomycetes > Pseudonocardiales > Pseudonocardiaceae > Lentzea > Lentzea sp. Next base: position 5,282 of record NZ_DASVFL010000218.1, read on the forward strand.
CGCACTTCAGCACCACGTTGATGCAGTTGCGGACGCGGCGTTCCATCTCGGACCGCGGCCACACGTTGAAGAAGTCGCCGTGCATGGTCTGCCCTGTGCCCGAGGCCAGCCGGAGGCCGGCGGGACTGCCGCTGACCGGGTACCGCAGCACCATGCGCAGCTTCGGCACCGCAACCGGGTGGGTCGACGGGCAGCCGCCCGCGACCGGGTACGACAGGTGGGACTTGTGGTCGGACGAGTCGAGGTCCCTGCCGTTCCAGCACTGCGGGAAGTCCAGGTAGGTCTCGAGCATCGTGCCGGACGGGCACTCCACGAAGTTCTTGGAGGGGTTGACGTGCCCGGCGTGCAGGCAGGACCAGCGCGCGATGCTGTCGGCGTCGCCCGTGGCCTTCGCGTTGCCCGCGACGATCTTCAACCCGTAGGGCATCGGCTGGATCGCCGCCGGGTTGTTCACGCCCTCGCCGAGGTAGTAGAACGTCACGCCGGTCGGTGCGATCGCCGTGTTGTTCCGGTACAGCGTCGGAACCCAGTACGACGAGATGTCCGCGACCGGGTTGCAGTTGCCCGTCTGCCCCTCCAGCGACTGCTGGGTGGACCGGGCGTCGGTGGAGTGGTTGCCGAAGAAGTCGTGCGAGTGGGACGCGCCGGGGAGGTTCGGCAGCACGATCGGGTCGTCGGGGAGCCGGTGGCTGATCGGGCACTCCGCGAGGAACTCGGCGACCCGCACCGGTTCTCCTTGTGCCGCAACGGGAATGCTCAGCACGCCCGCAGCCAGGGCGAGGACTGTCGCCAGGTGGAACAACTTCTTCATCGAAGCTTTCCTCTCCGCAGCAGGATTGGGAGAGCGCTCTCACGCTCATCGAGCATGGCGCAGGTCGTAACGGGGCGTCAATCCGCAAGAAACGTTCAGAAGTCCCGGTTTTCTTGACACCGCCCGCCGGTTGCCCCGACTCTCGGCTTCGAACTCCTGTCGGAGAGAGCGCTCTCTCACACCCGTCGCCCCGTTCTCCGGCCTCAGGAGCACCCATGTCAGGAAGGCTTCACCGAGGAAGACCCGCACTCCTCGTCGCGGCGGCGGTCGTCGCCGCGACGTTCACCCCTGCCGCGCACGCCGCCGGTCCGCTGATCTCCCAGAACCGCCCGGTCACGGCCTCCAGCAGCGAGGGTGTCGCGTTCCCGGCGACCGCCGTGGTCGACGGCGACCTCGGCACCCGCTGGTCCAGCGCGTTCGGCGACCCGCAGTGGATCCAGATCGACCTCGGCTCGTCCGCGAAGGTCGACCAGGTGACGCTCGCGTGGGAGGCCGCGAGCGCCAAGGCGTACACGCTCAGCATCTCCGCGGACGGCACCTCGTGGCAGGAGCTGCGCCGGACGACGACCGGCCCCGGCGGCACCGAGACGCTCGCGGTCAGCGGCACCGGCCGGTACGTGCGGCTCGACCTCACCCAGCGCGCCACGCAGTACGGCTACTCGCTGTGGGAGTTCCAGGTGTTCGGCACCTCGGGCGGTACCGGCGGAGGGGAGACGCTGCTGTCCTACGGCAAGTCCGGCTCCGCCTCGACGTTCCAGGACGACGCGAACTGCGGCGGGTGCACCCCGGCCAAGGCGTTCGACCGCGACCCGGCCACCCGCTGGGCGACGAGTCCCACCAACGGCTGGGTCGACCCCGGCTGGATCTCCGTCGACCTCGGCGCGCGGGCGACGATCTCGAAGGTCGTCCTGCAGTGGGACCCGGCGTTCGCCACGGCCTACCGGCTGGAGGTCTCGGACGACAACGCGAACTGGCGGCAGATCTACTCCACGACCACGGGCCGCGGGTTCAAGGAGACGCTGACGGTCAGCGGAACCGGCCGGTACGTGCGGATGTACGGCACGGCCAGGTCGAACGGCTACGGCTACTCGTTGTGGGAGTTCCAGGTCTACGGCACGGGCGGCGCACCGACCACGCCTCCGCCGCTGCCGCCGAACCCGACCTTTCCCGGCAGGCTCGTGTGGTCCGACGAGTTCAACCTGCCCGCGGGCACCGCGCCGGACGCCTCGAAGTGGCAGCCGGAGACCGGTCCCGGCGTGAACAACGAGCTCCAGTACTACACGAACAACAACAACGCCCGGCACGACGGCAACGGCAACCTGGTGCTCCAGGCCCGTCGCGAGGTCACGCCCGGCAGCGCGTGCCCGGTGGACCCGGTCAGCGGCAGCGGCACCTGCCAGTACACCTCGGCGCGGCTGAACACCTACGGCAAGTTCAGCTTCACCTACGGCCGGGTCGAGGCGCGGATCAAGGTGTCGTCGACGCAGGGGCTGTGGCCCGCGTTCTGGATGCTGGGCGCGGACTTCTTCGACCAGCGCAGGCCGTGGCCCTACACCGGCGAGATCGACATCATGGAGCACGTCGGCAAGGAACCGAACCGCGTCTACTCGACGCTGCACGCGCCGGCGTACAACGGCGCGGGTGGTTACGGCTCCCCGCTCGACCTCGGGCAGCCGGCGTCGTCGGCGTCGTCGGCGTTCCGGACCTTCGCGGTCGAGTGGGACTCCAGCCACATGACGTTCAGCGTGGACGGCAACAGGTTCTTCACCGTCGACCGCAACGTCCTGGAGACCACCCGCGGGCCGTGGGTGTTCGACCACCCGTTCTTCATCATCATCAACAACGCCGTGGGCGGTGACTGGCCCGGCCCGCCGGGGGCCGGGACGCAGCTACCGCAGGACATGGTGCTGGACTACGTCAGGGTGTACCAGTGATGGAGACGCGGGCCGGTGGCGAGACGTCGAACGCCTCGCTGACGGCCTCCACCTCGATCCGCGCGGTCTCGCCGTTCGCCAGCGGGATCACGGGCACGAAGTACGCGTCGTTCGCCGTGCCGCCCAGGAAGACCCGGTCGGTACCGGCCCGGTAGACCCGGTACTGCCGGGCACCGGGTGACCGGGTCCAGGTGAGCCGCGCCGACACCGTCGTGGAGTCGGTGCGGCTCACCTGCTCGACCTGGACGTTCCTGGGAGCGGCGGGCGGCGTCAAAACCGGGTTGGTGACGCCGATCCGGCCGATCAGCGCGGTGACGGCCGCGCCGCCCAGCACCCGCAGCGAGATCTCCGTGAGCGTGGTGCCGGAGTGCTCGGCGAGCGGGAACACGCTGCGCCGCCAGGCTTCGCTGAGGCCGCCGAGATCGAGCACCTCCTCCGTGGCGCCGAACCGCAGCACCGCCTGCAGCCGGGACGGACCGGTGCCGGTGCGGTGGACGATCTCGAACTGGCTCGCGCCGGTGATCGGCAACGACGTCGCGAACAGCCTGACCTCGGTGGTGTCCGACGGGGTTCCGGTGATCTTCAGCGCGGTGCCGCCGTCGTACGGGTCGTCCCAGTCGAGCGACGGCGTGACCTTCGTGCCCGTCCCGGTGACGCTCCAGCGCCACGTCGGCAGGACGTCCTGCAGGGACAGGTTGTTCCACGCCTGCGTCGAACGGACCGTGCCGCCGACCGCGAACTTCCGGCCGTGGCCGGTGTTGAAGTTCGTGACGAACGGCAGCGACGTGATCGGCGTCAGCTCGGTGATGTGGTGGGCGACGCCCTTCCAGCTCGCCGTCGTCGTGGTGTTGGCCGGGTCGCCGTTCGGGCCGACCCAGAACCTGTTGTCCCGCGCGTAGAAGTCGGCGGGACCGGTCGACGACTTGAACGTCCACTCCGGACGGTAGAAGCCGAGCGACGTCACGTGCGGCTTGCCCTCGGGGAAGACGCTCGCCCAGCCGACGCTCGTGTTGTAGCCTCCCGCCTCGACGTCCACGCCGGACGCCAGGTCGTACGGGCTGCGGCCCATCTGCCGCGCGAGCGCCGCCGAGCTCGCGAGTCCCTGCGCGCTCCACCAGAAGTTCAGGAACATCTCGTCGGACTGCTCGAAGAACGTCCTGTTGCGCGCGGTCAGGGCGTTCTGCCAGCTGACGCTGCCGGTGTCGGTCATCGCGTCGTACCAGATGATCCGCAGCCCGCTCCTGCGGATGTAGGTGACGAAGTCGCGCATGTCGTTCGCGAGCTGCGCGTTCCCGCCGGCGGTCTCCTGGTTGAGGAACCAGCCGTCGAAGCCGTGGTGGCGCGCCACCTGGACCATCTTGTCCGCCACCGGGAACCGGTCGCCGTCGCGCCTGACGAAGTCGCGGACCCACTGGATCTGGCCGCCGTACGCGGTCGGCGGGAGGAAGACGTTGCCGATCACCCTGACGCCGTTGCGGTGCGCCGCGTCGGTGACGGTCGGGTTCGGCGCGAGGATCAGGCCCTCGGAGGCGGACCCGCCCCAGAACACCAGCTCGTCGATGTACTGCCAGTAGTTCGTGGCGTAGTAGTTCATGTCGAGCGAGCCCTGCGCGGGGTTGAAGCTCGTCGGCGCGTAGGCCACCAACGCCTGCACGCGTGCCTCGTTCGGACGCGCGTGCGCGTTGGCGGGCCTCGCCGGGACGACGCGCCTCGCGAGCGGCACCGTGCTGCGGTTGTACTTCGCGTCCCGGTCGGTCGACGGGTCCCAGTCCAGGATCGTCGCCGGGTGCCAGTAGGACGCGTAGGGCTGCGCTGTGTCGGCAGCGGACGCGGGAGCCTCGGGCAGCAGACTGGTGAGAGCTGCCGTCGAGCTCAGAACGAGGAACTGTCTCCGAGTGGGCACGTGATCACCCTCGTGGGCCGTCTGATTCGCCGCATACCGCCGCTGCGGTGACCGGACAGGACGACAACGTCCCGGTCCGCTGCGCTGGGTGACCGCGTCGAATTCGATGACGCGCGGTCGAACGCCGTCGAAATGTCCGGGTAACCATCCGAGTGGCCCAACCCGGACGTGGCTACCGGGCGGTAGCGTGAGCGCCGCCGTCGCTTTTGGTTCCCCTGCAACCAATCGAGGTGTCTTCGTCATGCGCATCAAAACCGCGCTGGCGGCGCTCGTCCTGGCGCTGATCCCAGCCACCCTGCCGGCCACCGCCACAGCGGCGGCCAACCCCTACGAACGCGGCCCGGCACCCACGGCCACCTCCGTGGAAGCCTCCCGCGGCACGTTCGCCGTCACGTCCGCCGCCGTCGCCCGCCAGTCGAACTTCGGCGGCGGCACGGTCTACACGCCCACCAGCGACCTCACGTTCGGTGCGATCGCGATCTCGCCGGGGTTCACCGCGACCCAGACGTCCGTGGCGCACTTCGGCCCGCGGCTCGCGTCCTACGGGTTCGTGGTGATCACCATCAACACCCTGTCCACCCTCGACGACCCGGACAGCCGCGGCGCCCAGCTCCTCGCCGCGCTGGACTACGTCGCCCGCACCAACCCGCGCGTCGACGCCTCCCGGCTCGCCGTGATGGGCCACTCCATGGGCGGCGGCGGGGCGTTGCGCGCCTCCGCCTCGCGCCCGGCCCTGCAGGCCTCGATCCCGATGGCCGGCTACCACAGCACGAAGAACTGGTCGTCGGTCCGGGTTCCCACCATGCTGATCGGTGGTCAGAACGACCCCACCGCCCCGGACTCGCAGCACTCGATCCCGTTCTACAACTCGATCACGGCGGCGCCCGACAAGGCGTTCCTGGAGCTGCGGGGCGGCGACCACTCGACCCCGCGCAGCGACAACGTGACGGTGCGCAAGTACACGCTCTCGTGGCTCAAGCGGTTCGTGGACGACGACCTGCGGTACGACCAGTTCCTGTGTCCGGCCCCTGCCCCGAACACGGCGATCTCGGCGTACCGGGACACCTGCCCGCACGCCTGAGCACGGTGAAGGGGCTGTGCCGGCACGCGACGGCCCGGCACAGCCCCTCCTCCCGGCTCACTCGTAGGCGATCGCGTCCAGCACGTTCAGCCGTGCCGCGCGGATCGCCGGCAGGATCGCCGCCACCACGCCGACGAACGCCGCCACCACCAGGTACTGGACCATGGTGGCCCAGGGGAGCCCGATCTCCGAGATGCCCTGGTCCTTCAACGCCTGCACGGTCGCGACGCCCAGCGCGAGGCCGACCGCGAGGCCGAGCACCGCGCCGAACACCGAGATCACCACCGACTCGACGGTGATCATCCGCATCACCTGGCCGCGCCGCATGCCGATGGCGCGCAGCAGGCCCAGCTCGCGGGTCCGTTCGATCACCGACAGGGCGAGGGTGTTGATGACGCCGAGCACGGCGATCAGGATCGCCAGCGCCAGCAGGATCTGGATCATCAGCAGGACCGTGTCGAACTGCGAGGTCGTCTGCTTCACGAACGCGCTGCGGTCCTGGACGGTGATCTCCGGGTTGTCGGCGAACAGGGGCTCGACGCGCTTCTGCACGTCCGCGGTGTTCGTCCCCGGCTTCACCTTCACGAACGCCTGGCCGATCTGGTCCGAGCGGAAGTCCTTCGCCGCCGACTCCGGCAGCACCAGCGCGCCTTGGAGAACCTGGGACTTGGCCCAGATGAACGCGACCGTGAACGTGCGGGGCTCGCCCTTGGCGAGTTGCAGCGTCAGCGGGGTGCCGACCTTCCAGCCCTTCTCCGTCGCGAGGCCTTCCGGCAGCGCCACCTGGTCGTCCTCGAGCGGCGCGATCTCCCCGGACAGCGGCTTGAGGGCGAACATGTCCTTCATCGCCGGCACGTTCGTGATGGCCGTCGCGAACATCCGGTCGTCGCCCTGCAGCACGCCGTCGGAGGACCAGCCGAACGCCGCATCGACGCCGTCGGTCTTCTCGACCCGGGTCAGCACGTCCCGCTTGAACGTCGCGGGCTGGCCCTCCACCTGGCCCTCGCCGGAGATGATCAGGTCGGTCTGGAGCTGACCGGCGGCCAGCTTCTCGATCGACTTGGTCGCCGACGTCAGCACCACGCTCACGCCGGTGATCAGCGAGATGCCGACCATCAGCGCGGCCGCGGTGATCGCGGTGCGGCGCGGGTTGCGCGCGGAGTTGCGGCGGCCCAGCAGGCCCGGCATCGACCACGACAGCAGGCGGCCGATCAGCGACACCATCGGCTTGGACAGCAACGGGGTCAGCAGCGCGACGCCGATGAGCGCCACCAGGATGCCGCCGAAGATCAGCGGCAGCGAGGCGGAGCTGAAGCCGAAGCCCAGCGCCGCGCCACCCGCGGCCAGCACGAGCGCGCCGATGACCGTGATCTTGGTGAGCGGCCGGTCGGGGGTGGCGGCCTCGCGCATCGCGGCGACCGGTGCGATCCGCGACGCCCGCAGCGCCGGCATGACCGCCGCGACCACGGTCACGACGATGCCGACCGCGAACGACGAGATCACCGCCGACATCGGCACGCCGATGCCCGCCAGCTGGAGGTTCGTGCCGCCCACCGAGCTGAAGATCTTCGCCAGCAGCGCGCCCACGCCGACGCCCGCCCCCAGGCCGGCGACCGACGCGATCAGGCCGATCACGAACGCCTCCAGCACCACCGAGCCGATGACCTGGCCGCGGGAGGCGCCCATCGACCGCAGCAGCGCGAGCTCGCGGGTGCGCTGGGCGACGATGATGGAGAACGTGTTGAGGATGATGAAGATGCCGACGAACAACGCGATCCCGGCGAACCCGAGCAGCACGTAGTTGAAGAACTTCAGGCCCTCGTTGATCTGGTCGGCCTGCTCCTTCGCCAGCGCCGCACCGGTCTTCACGTCGTAGCCGGAGCCGAGCTTGGCCGCCACCGCGTCGCGCAGCGCGTCGTCGGACGTGCCCTGCGCCGCCGTGACCGTGATCGACGAGAAGACGTTCTCCTTGCCCAGCAACAACTGCTGGGCGACCGGCTCGGTGAACGCCACCGACAGCTCGCCGCCCAGCGACTCGCGGCCGCCCGCGTACTCGTAGACGCCGGTGACCTTGAAGGTCTTCTTCGGCTCCAGCGTGAGCAGCGCGATGTCGTCGCCGACCTTGAAACCGCCGGTCGAGGCGAGGTAGGCGCCGATGACGACCTCGTCGGCCGCCTGGGGAGCCCTGCCGTCGCGGATCTTCTCCTGGCCAGTGCCCGTCCAGTTCGTGCCGAACCGCGGCGCGCCGGAGGTGGTGATGACCTTGCCGTTCTTGCCGATCGGCCGCGCGGACCCCTGCACGTCGCCGACCGCCGACGCCACGCCCGGCACGGACTTGACGTCCGCGATCGCCTGGGGCGTCAGGGGTTCCGGCTCCTTGCCCTTCTCCTGCTTCGGTGACACCGAGACGTCCACATTGGCGAACGCCGACGAGAACAGGTCGGTGAACGACCGCTGGAGCGTGTCGGTCAGGACGAACGAACCGGACACGAACATCACGCCCAGCACCACCGCGAGGGCGGACAGCACCAGCCGGAGCTTGCGCGACAGCAAGCTCTTGATCGTCGCCTTAAGCACCCGGCACCGCGCTGTGCTCGAGGTTCGGCTGGTCGAGGTGCTTCATGGTGTCGAGGACCTCGTCGGCCGACGGCGACAGCAGCTCGCGGACGATCTGGCCGTCCTTGAGGAAGATGACGCGGTCGGCGTACGAGGCGGCGTTCGGGTCGTGCGTGACCATCACGATCGTCTGGCCGAACTCCCGCGCGGAGCGCTGCAGGAACCCGAGGACCTCCGCGCCGGACTGCGAGTCCAGGTTGCCGGTCGGCTCGTCGGCGAACACGACCTCCGGCCGCGACACGAGCGCCCGCGCGCACGCGACGCGCTGCTGCTGGCCGCCGGAGAGCTGCGTCGGGCGGTGGGTCAGCCGGTCCCTCAGCCCCACCGTGTCGATGACGACGTCGAACCAGTCGCGGTCGACCTTCTTGCCGCCGATCGCCAGCGGCAGCGTGATGTTCTCCTCGGCGGTGAGCGTCGGCAGCAGGTTGAACTGCTGGAAGATGAAGCCCACCTTGTCGCGCCGCAGCTCGGTGAGCCCGCGGTCCTTCAACCCGGTCACCTTGGTGTCACCCACCCAGACCTCGCCCCGCGTCACGTCGTCCAGCCCCGCGAGGCAGTGCATCAACGTCGACTTGCCGGACCCCGACGGGCCCATGATCGCCGTGAACCTGGACCTCTCCAGGTCGACGCTCACCCCCGCGAGCGCGGTCACGGCGGCATCGCCGGACCCGTAGGACTTCCACACGTCAACGGCTCTGGCCGCGACTCCATCGGACGCGCTCACTGTCTGTCCCCTCCTGTGGGTCTAGTGCGCACCATCTTCGGCTACCCGGGCACACCGAAGGGTCAGGATCTCCACTGAGACGACCCTGAGATTAGCCCCGGTGAGCCCGCCCCGCCCGACCGCGCTGAGAGAACTCTCAGCTGCGCGAGGTGCTGCGGAGGGAACGATATTTCACTGCTGCCGCAAGTGTCTTCCGCCCTTGGAGGACTACGCCGTCAACTTTCGCAGCGACGTGATCTCATCAGTCCTCAATGGATTCCAGCCGACTCCGCCGCGCACCACCGCGATCCCGGCCCTGGCGCAGTTCTGGACGAGCCACGTGACGAGGCCGTCACCGTACGCGCTCGCCGGCCGGACCCACTCCGCGAGGTGCTCGCCGAAGGCCGCGTTGAACGCGACGAGGCCGGGGGAGCCCAGCAGGAGCACGGGGTCCTCCCCGGTGACGAGGTCCGGCGCGCCGTCCCGGAAGTCACCGAAGAGGACCTGGTCCGCGCCCAGCTCACGTGCCTTGTCCGCCACTCCGAAGAACGCCGACCCGCGCCCGTGTGCGCGCACCGCGAACTGGTGCGCACGGAAGTCGGCGTCGAGGAACTGCTCGGCGCACGTGCCGTCGTCGGCCAGCACCAGCACGGTGGTGCCGCCGGGGAGTGCCCCGACGTGGTCCGGATGCGTGATGCCGATGACGGTGATGCCCACGGACTCCATCCTGCCCGGCCAGTGTTAACCCCTGGCAGCGCTCGCGTTAAACAAGTTTCGGGAGCACCTCGGCACCGAAGAGCCGGATCGTCTCGATGACCGACTCGTGCGGCATGCCGCCGATGTCCACCATCACCAGGTGCGTGTCGATGGACAGCAGCTCCGCCAGCGCGTTGAGCCGCTCCGCCACCTCGTCCGGCGTCCCGCACACCGCCGCACCGTCCATGATGGCGTCGACGTCGATGTCGCCGTCACCACGCCACATGTCCGCGAACCGCGCGTACTCGGCGAGGTGCGGCCGCCAGCGTTCGCGGGCGTTGTCCCGCGCCACGAACACGTGGCTGGGCACGCCGACGCGGCCGCCGGGGAAGCGTTCGCGGTAATGCTGCACGACCTCGCGGTAGATCGACGGGTCGCGCAGCGTCGACGGCAGCATCAGCGGCATCTCCAGCTCCGCGCCCAGGTCCGCCGACGCCGCCGAGCCGGACCCGATCCACACCGCCGGCCGCGGCTTCTGCACCGGCCGCGGCGTCGTCGTCACCTCGCTGAGCTGGCCGCGGAATCGGCCGTCCCAGCTCACCGACGGCTCCTCCAGCAGCTTGAGCAGCAGTCGCAGGTGCTCCTCGAACCGCGCCCGCAGCTCACCGGGCTGCACCCCGAACGCCGCGTCGGTCTGCTGGTCGACGCCGCGCGCCACGATCAGCTCCGCGCGGCCGTCCGACAGCACGTCGAGCGTCGCGAGCGCCTCGGCCACCAGCACCGGGTCGCGGTGGGCGAGCAGCGTCACGCCGGTCGAGAGCTTCAACGTCGACGTGCGCGCCGCCACGGCCGCCAGCAGCAGCTCGGGCGCCGACACGATGTAGCGGGTGAAGTGGTGCTCGCCGATCGCGACACCGGCGAACCCCGCCTCCTCGGCCACCACCGCCTGCTCGACCATCGCCCGCAGGCGGTCGGCCTGGGAGACCTCGTCGCCCGTGCACGGGTTGGGCAGGTGGTCACCCAGGATCAGCAGGTAGACGTCCATGACCGCCATTTTCCATCCGTCCCGTGCAAGATGGTTGACATGGTCACCGACAACGAAGCCGCGAGCCGGTACGAGGTCCACGTCGACGGCGAGCTCGCCGGCTTCCTCGAGTACCGGGACGTCAGCGGCGTCCTGGCGCTGGTCCACACCGAGGTCGGGGAGGAGTACGGCGGCCGTGGCCTCGGGGCCCAGCTCGCGAAGTTCGCGCTCGACGACGCACAAGCCCGTGGTGTAAAGGTTTCCCCACTGTGCCCGTTCGTGGCGAAGTACATCGAGAAGCACCCGGAATACCGTGTTACCGTCCGGTAGATAGTTGCGAGCGCTAACGACGAGGTGGCGGCGTGTGGAGTGAGCCTGGCGCGTTCGAGGTGGCACCGGGTGTGCACCGGATCCCGCTGCCGTTGCCGAACGACGGGCTGCGCGCGGTCAACGTCTACGCGATCGAGGACGGCGACGGCCTGGTCATGGTCGACTCCGGCTGGGCGCTGGACGAGGCCAAGGACCAGCTCGAAGCCGCGCTCGGCACCCTGGGCAAGGGCTTCGAGGACATCCGCCGGTTCCTCGTGACGCACGTCCACCGCGACCACTTCACGATGGCGGTGTCGTTGCGCCGCCTGTTCGGCACGAAGGTGGGCCTCGGCCTGGGCGAGCAACCGTCGTTGCGGCACCTCATGCACGTGCGGGAGGACGGCAACGTCGCCGACCTGCGCAAATGGGGCGCGAGCGACCTGGCGGAGCTGTGGATCAAGGTCATGCACCGCTCCGACCGGGGCGCCGAGGCCCTGCGCGACTACGAGGAACCGGACGAGTGGCTCGACCGCGGCGTCCTCGGCCTGGAGCACCGCGAGCTGGAGGTCGTCCCGACCCCCGGCCACACGCGCGGCCACGTCGTGTTCGTCGACCACACCGCGAAGGTGCTCTTCTCCGGCGACCACGTGCTGCCGCACATCACGCCGTCCATCGGCTTCGAGCCGCTGCGCCCCGCACTGCCGCTGGGCGACTACATGTCGTCTCTCCGGCTCACCCGCCAACTGCCGGACCTCCGGCTGCTGCCCGCGCACGGCCCGGTGACCGACAGCTCGCACGCCCGCGTGGACGAGCTGCTCGACTTCCACGAGCAGCGCCTGGAGGAGATCGGCCGCGCCGTGGCGGGCACCGCGTTCGAGACCGCGCGCAAGATCGGCTGGACCCGCCGCCAGCGCCGCTTCGACGACCTCGACATGTTCAACCAGGTCCTGGCGGTCGGCGAGACGGCCGCGCACCTGGACGTTCTCGTCGAACGTGGCGAATTGACCAGAACTGAGAACGCCGGCGTGCTCGAATATTCGGCGTGACACCGCTCGAGCTGGCCGCCTGGACCTGGAAGATGCCCCGCAGGGGCCGCGGCTTCTGGTTCTCCCTGGCGATCGACGTCCTGTGGCCCTTCGTCGTGCTGTTCGTCCGCCTGCGGATACGCGGCAGGCACAACGTGCCGGGCAACGGCGGCGTGGTCCTCGCGTTCAACCACCTGTCGAACGCCGACGCGGTCGCGGCCGTCGTCTTCTCCCTGCTGTCGGGCCGCGTCCCGCGCGTGCTCGCGAAGGCGTCCCTGTGGCGCGCTCCGGTCGTCGGCTGGATCATGCGCTCCGGAGGCCACATCCCGGTGGAACGGGGCACCGTGAAGGCCTCGGAGGCACTGCGCCCCGCCGTGGAGGCGCTGCGCGCCGGCCAGTGCGTCATGGCGTTCCCCGAAGGCGGCTTCACGAAGGACCCGGACAACTGGCCGATGAAGGGCAAGTCCGGAGTCGCGCGGATGGCCCTGGAAGCCCGCGTGCCCGTCGTGCCGGTGGCGGAGTGGGGCACGCAGGACCTCCTGCCCAGGGGCTCGATCCTGCCCAGGCTCCTGCCCCGCAAGAAGATCGAGGTCGTGGCCGGCGCACCGGTCGACCTCTCCGACCTGTACGGCCGCGAGCTCACCGCCGAGGTGCTGGACGAGGCCACCGCACGCGTCATGGACGCCATCACGACCATGCTGTCGGGCATACGTTCCGCCCGAACGGGTAACCAAAGCGCATGACCACACGAGAGGAATTCGAGCTGCGCAAGGGCCGTCGTCCGGGCGGCACGGGCATCTGGGCCCCGGTCTTCCCGGAGCCGCGTGAACCACAGGAGTGGGTCGTGCAGGCCGACGAGGAACCGGTGATCGTGCGAAGCGTCGACTGACCGTCCGCATCACCTGGACGGCGTCTAGTGCCGATAGACGCGTCTACCTAACGTAGACAGCATGACCCTGGATGAAGAACTGCTGGCAGCGGCGAGGAAGGCGGGCACCGCCTCCGCCGCCGCCCAGGACCAGGCCGACATAGCGAAGGCCGTCTACCACCACAGCGTCCTGCGCCTGCACCGCGCGGGCGGATCGATGCGCGAGATCGCGGAAGCGCTCAAGATGAGCCACCAGCGCGTGCACCAGATCGTCGAACAGTCCAAGCGCGTGGAGCGCTGCTGGTTCTGCGGCCTCAACGCCGGCGACGTGGGCAAGCTGATGGCAGGCCCGGCGGCCCTCATCTGCGACCACTGCGTCGCCGCCGCCCGGGTGGGTGAGATGGGCGACTGCTCTTTCTGCAGCGAGACCAGGCCCGTGCACTCCGGTGCGGAAGCCCAGATCTGCCAGGCATGCCTGGACTTCAGCGCGGCGGTGATGAGCGGAGCGGCATCACTGCGCTGACGAGCAGCACGCACGCCGCTATCAAGCGCGATGCGAAGCGAGCCGACCTAACCCCCGCACTTCCAAGCGATGCCGAAGGCGAGCCGTCTTTTCCTTGCGCCGATCAGAGCCGGTGAGCCCACCCGTGGTTTGCGATTGGGGCTTGACTTTGGGTGCGAGGTGCTACCACTAGTGGTTCGGCCGGTCGCGAAGCGTCCGGCCTTTTCCGGCCGACTCAGCGCCTCGCAAGGGCCCCGAAGTCAAGCCCCAATCGCAATCGTCGCGGAGCGGCGATGGACCCAGATCTTTCATCCGGGGGTGCATGACCACGCTGGAACAGGTACGGGACAACGCGACAGAACCACGCTGGAACTACCGGGGAAGCTTCACCACGGTCACGAAGAAGTCGTCGATCTGCCGCACGACATCGATGAACCGGTCGAAATCCACCGGCTTGGTCACGTAGGCGTTCGCGTACAAGCTGTAACTGCGCAGAATGTCTTCCTCGGCCTCGGACGTGGTCAGCACCACCACGGGGATCGACCGGAGCTCGGCATCCGCCTTGATCTCGCTCAGCACCTCGCGCCCGTCCTTGCGGGGGAGGTTGAGGTCCAGCAGGATCAGCCCGGGCCGGGGCGCGTTCGCGTACTGCCCCTCCCGCCGCAGGAACTCCAGCGCCTCCACACCGTCCTTGACGATGTGCAGCACGTTGCGGATCTTGTGGTGCTCGAACGCCTCCTGCGTCATGAGGGCGTCGCCCGGGTCGTCCTCGACGAGCAGGACGTCGATCACGTTCAGCGGTGACTCAGACATGTACTTCCTCAGCTTGTGCGACGAGCTCGGGTACCACGGGCAGGGTGAACTGGAAACTCGTCCCGGAGTCCACATCGGTCTTCAGCCAGATCGTGCCGCCGTGGTACTCGACGATCTTCCGGCACATCGCCAGTCCGATGCCCGTGCCAGGGTAGGCGTCCTTCGGGTGCAGGCGCTGGAAGATGACGAAGATCCGGTCAGCGTACTCCGGCTCGATCCCGATGCCGTTGTCGTGCACCGTGAACTTCCACATGTCGCCGTCGCGTTCGGCCCCGATGTTCACCACCGGGTCGGACGAGCCCCGGAACTTCAGCGCGTTGCTGATGAGGTTCTGGAACACGGCGCTGAGCAGGGTCGCCTCGCCGCGCACGGACGGCAGGTCCTCGGCCACCACCAGCGCGCGGGTCTCCTCGATGCGTTCGGAGAAGCTGTCCACGACCTGGCGCACGACCTCGTTGAGGTCGATCACCGTCTGCTCGCGGGTCAGCCTGCCGACGCGGGAGAACGCCAGCAGGTCGTTGATCAGGCCCTGCATGCGCTTGGCGCCGTCGACGGCGAAGTCGATGTACTGGTCGGCGCGGTCGTCGAGCTGGCCGCCGTAGCGGCGTTGCAGCAGCTGGCAGAACGACGCGACCTTGCGCAGCGGCTCCTGGAGGTCGTGCGAGGCGACGTAGGCGAACTGCTCCAGCTCCGAGTTGGAGCGCTGCAGCTCCGTCTTCGCCGCGGCGAGCGTCTCGAGCTCCTGCACGATCCGGCGGCGCATCGCGTCCACGTCCTCGGCGAGCATGACCGTCTCGCGCGGGCCGCTCGCGTCGATCGCGTGCTCGAAGTCGCCGGACGCGACCTGCCGGGTGTGCTCGGCGAGGTCGGCGAGCGGCGTGATGAGCAGGCGGTGCAGCAGCAACGACAGGCCGCCGATCACCGCGACCAGCAGCACGCCCATGCCGATGACCAGCCACAGCACGACCGCGGCCGCGTGGTCCAGCTCCGCGCGGGCCGTCCTGCCCAGCTCCGCGATGTCGTTCTGCAGCGCCGACACCTCGGCCCGGACCTGGTCGAAGATCGCCTTGCCGCGGTCGGTGTCCTGCGTGGTGGCGCTGCCCGGCCCGGAGAGCCGGATGCCCGCGATCGCCGGTTCCGCGTACTGGCCACGCCACTGCCGCGCCAGGTCCTCGATGCGCTTCACCCGGCCGTTCACGTCGCCGACGAGGTCGCGCACCCGTTCCGCGGACTCCACCTCGGTCCGGCGGCCGTCGAGGTAGGGGGTGAGGAAGTCGTCCTGGCCGGTCAGGACGAACCCGCGCAGGCCCGTCTCCTCGTCGAGGAGCGCGCGGGCCAGGTCCCTGGCCACGCGGCCGGCGGGCTCGACCCGGTCGACCGAGCGCGAGCGGGCGTTGCCCAGACTGTCGAGGGCGATGACGGTGGACGCGATCACCACCGCCGTCATCGCGAGCAGGACCACCACGATGGCGGCGAGCAGGCGGCTCGCCGGCAGCCTTTCCGGCAGTGTCACTTTCCGTCCTTCAACAGCAGGATGGCCACGTCGTCGTCGAGCGGCCCGCCGTTGAGCTCCGTCACCTCCGCGATGACCGAGTCCATCCAGTCGGGGCCGGTCCGCAGGTGTCTGTCCAGGATCTCGCACAGCCGCTCGACACCGAGCCGGTCGGTGTCGTCGGGTACCCGGCCCTCGATCAGTCCATCCGTGTAGCAGGCGAGCGACCAGCCGGTCGGGAGCTGCACGTCCACGCCGGTCCAGGCGTAGTCGGGCAGCACGCCGAGCGGGACCCCGATCTTCGACTGGGGCAGGTCCACGATCTGGCGGCCGGCCATCAGCAGCGGTTCGGGGTGCCCGGCGAGGAAGTAGCGCGCCGAGCTCCGGTCCGGCGCCACCGTGACCATGCACGCCGTGGTGAAGATGCCGTCGCCGTGCCGTTCCGCGACCAGCACCTGGTCGAGCGTCCGCAGCACCTTCTCGGCGGGCTCGCCGGCGAGCACCAGCGCGCGCCACGCGATCCGCAGGCACACGCCCAGCGCGGCCTCGTCCGGGCCGTGGCCGCAGACGTCGCCGATGATGGCGTGCACGGTGCCGTCCGGCATGCCGACGACGTCGTAGAAGTCGCCGCCGAGCAGCATGCGCTGGCCACCGGGCTGGTAGCGGACGTCGAGCTGCACGTCGGAGTCGTTGAGCAGCGGGTTCGGCAGCAGGCCGCGTTCGAGGCGGGACCGCTCCGCGGCGCTCAGCTCGGCCTCGCGCAGCAGGCGCTGCGCCTCCTCGGCCCGGCGCCGCTCGACCGCGTACCGGATGCCCCGCATCAGCAGCTCGCCGTCGACCTGGCCCTTGACCAGGTAGTCCTCCGCGCCGGCGGCGACGGCGTCGATGCCGCCGCGTTCGTCGTGCAGGCCCGTGAGCACGAGGACGGCGGGGGCGTTCGGCCTGCGGAGCAGCCGGTGCAGGCCGTCGAGGCCCTGCGAGTCGGGCAGCCCGAGGTCGAGGAGCACGCACTGGGCGTCGGAGAGCTTGCTCTCGGCTTCGGCGAGCGTGCGTGCGCGCGACAGCACGAAGGGCGCGCTCACTTCTTCGAGCAGCGCCTCCACGAGCAGGGCATCGCCATCGTCGTCCTCGACCAGGAGGACGCGCACGGTCTTCGTTCGCATCAAGCCTGAACTTTAACGCGACCGGGCTGCGGGGCTCGCGTCTGACCTACCAGGATGGTGGGCGTGTTGATCCGTCTCGCCCAACCAGCCGAACTGACGTACCTCCAGGAGATCGAAAACGCCTCCGGGGAGGTCTTCCGCGACATCGGGATGCCCGAGATCGCCGACGACGACCCGATGTCCCTCGACGCGTTAGCGGAGCACGAGGTGTGGGTCGCCATCGGCGCCGAGGGAGTACCTGTGGCGTTCATCGCGATCGGTGACGTCGACGACGCCGTCCACGTGCACCAGGTCAGCGTGCACCCGTCGCACGCGCGCCAGGGGATCGGCGCCGCGCTGATCGAGCACGTCACCCGCGGCGACCGTCCCGTGACGCTGACGACCTTCCGAGACGTGCCGTGGAACGCGCCCTACTACGAGCGCCTGGGTTTCCAGGCCGTGACCGAGACCTCACCCGGTCTGGCCGCGATCATGCGCGAGGAGGCCTCACGGGGCCTCGATCCCGCGAACAGGCTCGCGATGGTCCTTCTCCCAGCGCAGGTACGCGCCTGAGGTGAGGGACAGGCTGCTCAGCAGCCAGACGAGAACGCCCGCGTCGTCGGTCACCCCGATCACCGGAAGCAGCTCCGGGACGAAGTCGATCGGCGACACGAGGTAGACCAGCGCGACCGCCCACAGCACCACCTGGCTGCGGGGCAGGTCGGGGTAGTTGCCGCTGCGCCAGGCCTTCCACAGCCGCGGCAACGCCTTCGCGCGCTGGATCGGGTTCCCGACCGGGCCGGGGCCCCTCTGAGCGCGTTTGCGGCGGTTGCGCAGCACGCCCAGTCCCGCGAACACCAGGCCGAGCGGGATCATCACCCACCCGACCACCGCGGGGCTCAGGCCGCCCAGGGTGGCGGTGCGGAACAGCAGGATCAGCAGACCGGACAGGGAGATGAGCGACCCGAAGACGACCATCTTGGCTGCGGCTCCTAGTTGGGTTCCTGGAAGAGCATCGTCGGAACGGCCTTGTGCGGTGGCCTCGGCTGGGACGGCTCCGGCTCGCGCAGGTCGATCGCCTGTTCGGGTTCCCCGGCGGGGGCCTGTTCAACCGGCACTTCCTTGACGGCGGGTTTGCGCGCCGCCCTCACCGGGGCGACGTAGGGCTGGTCCAGGGCGGCGCGCGCCTTGGAGATCCAGACCTTCTGCATCGCCTCGTCCTTGCTGCCGGCAGCTGTGGCGGCCAGTCCGGAAAGGACTCCGCGGACGCGGGGGACCAGCGCGGGATGCCGCCGGACCGCCTGCCACACCGCGTGATCACCCGGTAGCCGGGCGGACACGAGCTGCTTGACCTGAGCGCGCAGCTCCTCTGTGGACAGATCGAGCCAGCGCTCGACCGCTGACGGTCCCATCACCACGTAGAAAGCCTCCCCGAAAACGACTACTGCCCCCACAGGATCTCACGGATCCGGCGGGGGCAGTGGGCTGGTGTCGGGAAACGTCAGGACGCGACGGCCTCGAGCAGGGTCTTGCCGTTCTCGTCGACGATCCGGAACGTCGCGATCTCGTGCCAGCGCATGGCCACGTTCGCCTGGAGCCGGATGGTCTTGGAGTCGCCTGCCACCTTCTCGGGCGCGTACCAGGAGGTGACCTGGGCGACGCGGCCCGCGCGTCCGACGGCGACGAGCGATCCCCTGCTGGGACCGGACATGCCGCTGACCTCGATGTCCATCGTGGTGCCCCACGGCTCGTCCGACGCGGCGATCTTCGTGGACACCCCGCTGTTCGGGTCCTGGTGCTGGACCTTCATCGTGGCGTCGCTCGAGTTGTTCGCCACGGGCGTCTGCGACGTCGTGGTGTTCTGGGGTGCTGCCTGGTTCGCACCGTCGTCGCCGTCGCGGACCACGAGGGTCGTCGCGACGATCGTCACCGCCACGATGCCGGCGGCGGCGGCCGCGACACCCTGGGCGACGAACCAACGCCTGCGCTTCCTGCGAGCGGAGACGGCGTCGAGCATGACCCGGACCGACTTGCCGTCCGGACGTTCCGGGGCCGTGCCGCGCAGCATGCCGCCCGCGTCGGCCTCGTCGATGAGGTCCGGCACCACCGCGAAGTCGCGCAGGTCAAGAGCACACCGGCGACATTCCGTCAGGTGGTTCTCGAACGCCTCCACCTCCTCGGCATCGAGAATGCCGAGCACGTAGGCGGCGACGTCGAGGTGATCTGGTGCCGTTGTCACCGCGTCTCTCCCCGTTCGTGCAACGCACGCCGCAACGCACGGAGCGCGTAGTACACCCTCGACTTGACCGTTCCCGGCGGCACTCCCAGTGCCGCCGCGGCCTCACCGACGGTGCGGTCCCGCAGATATGTTTCGAGAATAGCCTCCCTGTGTTCCTCGGAGAGACCGTTCATCGCCTCCGCCACGACGATCGCCGCGAGGGTGCGATCCTCTTCACTCCCGGAGGGCGACTCGTCCGAAGGGGTCAGTTCGAACTCCTGCGGACGGACGCTTCGCTTGCGCCTGTCGTCGATGACCAACCGCCTTGCCACCGTGAACAACCACGACCGCAAGAGCACGGGGTCACGCTCGAGTTTCTCGGCGTTGCGCCATGCCCTGACCAGGGTCTCCTGCACGATGTCCTCGGCCCACTGACGATCGTGGCCCGTCAACCTCATGCAGTGTCCCAGCAGGGCACTCCCGAATTCCTCGTACAGCCGACGGATCAACTCTTCCTCGAGAGACCCCGGTCTTGGTGATTGCTCGTCTAACTCGCGTTGACGTCTATGCCGCGCCACGGGGGACATCCTTGCCCCATCAACCGTCTCAAGTCGAGAGGCAAATATTCCTCACGAAGTTCGTGAACCGTTGCCGGATCGTGTCCGTACTCCTCGGTACCCAAGCCGAGAAAGGACCAGCCGATGCGACGTGGACAGGCCATCACCGCCCTGGCGGCACTGGCTCTCAGCCTCACGGCGTGCGGCAGCACCCAGACCCCTCCCGGAGGGGCCGCGACGGGCGGCTTGCAGGCGAAGAACGCTGACCTGAACGACTCGATGCTGCTCTTCATCTCCAACACCGAGCAGATGGGCTGGTTCGTCACCGACGGCGACGGGCTCCCGCTCTACCGCTACGACAAGGACGTCGCGAAGCCGTCCAAGTCCAACTGCGAGGGCGAGTGCGCGAAGGCCTGGAAGCCGGTGCCGGCGGACAAGCCGGCCATGGCGACCGGGGTGGACCCGATCTCCATGGGCACCGTGACCAGGTCGGACGGCAGCAAGCAGCTGACGATCGCCGGGTGGCCGCAGTACACCTTCGCCGAGGACAAGGCGGCCGGTGACATGAAGGGTCAGGGCAAGGGCGGGGTGTGGTTCGCCACCGCCCCCAACGGAGCCAAGATCACCGGCGGGAAAGCGCAGAACAACAGCAACAAGAGCAGCACCGCGCCGAGCGCACCCCCCAGTTCGGCCGGTCGGACGCCGCAGTCCGAACCGCCGCCGAGCGCGCCCGGCTACTGAGCCCGCTGCTCCAGTTCCCGTCCCCCACCGACTTCCCTTGAACAACGAGGACATCAAGACGATGACCAGAGCCCTCGCCACCGTCTTGGCGATGTTGTTCCTCTTCTCCGGCCTGTCCGCCACCGCTGCTGCGCAGCCCGCGGACACCGGGGGAGTGATGGACACCCCGAGCGGACCGCTGACCGCGAACGACCGCGAACTGCTGAACAAGGTGCGCCAGGCAGGCCTGTGGGAGATGCCCATGGGTGAGCTCACGGCCACCAAGGCGTCGAACGCCAGGGTCAAGCAGATCGGCAAGATGATCATGCTCGACCACATGATGCTCGACACCTTGACGAAGAAGACGGCCGCCGGTTTCGGGCTCACCACGCCGGACGTGCCGAACCCCTCGCAGCAGTCGTGGATGGAAGAGCTCAACGGTCTCGAGGGAGACGCGTTCGACCAGGCCTTCGTCGCCCGGCTGCGGGCGGCGCACGGCCAGGTCTTCAACTTCATCGCGAAGGTCCGCACGCAGACCCGCAACGACGTCATCCGCGGGTTCGCGCAGGCCGGCATCGACGTGGTGATGAAGCACATGACGCTGCTGGAGAGCACCGGCCTCGCGGGCGACTCGTCGTTCGCGGAACCGCAGCCGGCCGGCGGCATCATCAACGCGACCCTGGCCTCCGGAGAGGGGCCGAACATGTGGGTGATCCTCACGGTCACCGCGGCGGGAGCCGTCCTCACGGTCCTGCTGCTCCGAGTACTCCGCCCGCGACGACCGGTGCGGTGATTCTGCAAGACCCCGTCGGAGACAACGGGAAACGGAGGTGGTGTCGCAACGTCAGAGGCACTCCAACGCGGACCTGTTCCCACCCGCCCGGCTCTGAAGTGTCCACTCCTGCACCGCAGGGCCGGGCGGGTTCCCGCGAGAAAGTTCTTTCCGGAGGAAGAGTTGTTGTCGAGCCAGATTCCGCTCCTGGTGGCCCAGTCGTCAGAGTTCGACTCGGGCGTCAAGAAGATGGCACAGCTGTCTGCCAGGCTGGCTTACGTCATGATGTGCGCGACCTTGTCCTGGGGCGTGCTCATCGCGACCGGTTGGGCCGAGAAGCTCACCGGCCGTGAAGGTCTGAAGAACGGGCACATGGTGCTCGCCTCCCTGGCGATCGCGTTCGGCTGCATCCACGCGTTCGCCTTCACGCTGATCCAGACCGGTACCTTCAGCTTCATCAAGCTCGTCCTGCCGTTCGTCGACGGCGGTCTCTTCCGGCACGCGCTGGGCATCCTCGGCCTGGAGGTCATGCTCGCGATCGCCGTCCTCGCCTCGATGAGGCACAAGGTCTTCTACCGCAAGTGGTTGCGGTTCCACCAAACGGCGTACATCGCGGTGACGATCACCGTGGTGCACTCCTGGTTCGGCGCCATTGCGAACGGCAACCTGTCCGTCCTGTGGCTCGCCGGCCTCACCGTCCTCGTCCCCACCGCGACCCTGGCGCTGGCCAGGTTCCTGCCGCCCGAGGTCCTCGTCCGCATCGGCATGCTCGACTCCGAACGCGGCAAGGAACCCGGCGTCGGCGAGGGCGACGCGATGGACGTGAGCGTCAACAACGAGAAATGCCACCGCTACGGCACCTGCCAGGCGGAGGCACCGGATGTCTTCCAGCTGATCGAGGACAACCGCCTGACCTACAACCGCAGGCCGCCGGAGGAGCACTTCGCGCAGGCCCGTGCGGCACAGCGCGCGTGTCCGATGCGCGCGATCGAGATCAGGGAGCGAGTGAAGTGAGCGAACGGATCGTGGTCGTCGGCGGTGGGCTCGGTGGAGTCCGTTCCGCGGAACGGCTGCGGGAGATGGGTTTCGACGGGCAGATCACGATCCTGTCCGCCGAACGGCACCTCCCGTACCACCGCCCCTGCCTGTCGAAGCAGATCATCACCGGCGAGTGGACCCCGGACGACTCCCTCCTGTCGTTCTCGGGTGACCTCGACGCCGAGTGGCGGCTGAACTCCCCGGCGCTGCACCTGGACCCGAAGAAGCAGTCGGTCTGGGTGCCCGGCGGCGAGGAGATCAAGTACGACGGCATGATCATCGCCACCGGCGTCGACGCCAGGGCGATGGGCGGGGCTCCGCGCCACGACCCGCGGGTGCACGTGCTGCGGACGTTGGACGACGCGGTCGCGATCCGCAAGAACATCCGGCAGTCGCAGGGCCTCGTCGCCGTCATCGGCGGCGGGTTCATCGGCTGCGAGCTCGCCTGCTCGGTCCGCCACATGGGCCGCGACGTGGCGCTGATCGTGCGGTCGCCCGCGCTGCTCGGCGGTGTCGTCGGCGACGAGATCGGCAAGAAGATCACCGAGGCGCACGTCCACCACGGCGTCCGCCTCGCGACCGGCGTCGGCATCAAGCACTGGGTGCGCCAGCCCGGCGGCATCGGGATCCACCTGAGCGACGGCCAGGTCTTCTTCGCGTCGTGCGTGGTCCTGGCCGTCGGCGCCTCGCCGGCCGTCGACTGGCTGCGCGGCTCCGGCCTCGACATCGAGGACGGCGTGCTGTGCGACGCCACGAACCACGTGGTGGGCGCCGAGAACATCGTCGCCTGCGGTGACGTGGCGCGCTGGCCCAACATGCGCTTCAACGGCGTCGTGCGCCGCGTCGAGCACTGGCTCAACGCCGTCGAAGGCGGCAGAGCGGCGGCCGAGAACCTCCTCGTGGGCCGCAACCACGCCAAGACCTACACCCCGGTCCCGCGCTTCTGGACCGAGCAGTACGGCATGCGCGTCCAGGGCGCCGGCCTGCCGGTCCTCGGCACCGACACCACGGACGTCAACGGCCTCACCGGCTTCATCGCCAACGGCAAGCTCGTCGGCATCGTGGGCCTGGAGGAGCCGGGCAAGATCATCACCGAGACGCCGGAGCTGTTCCGGCAGAACCAGGTGGACACCAACACCCCCGTGTGGACGCAGCCGGAGGAACCCGCCGCTGCCGCCGCGCCGGAGGTCCTGCCCACCGCGCTCATCCCAGTTCCAGAACCGGTCGCCGCCCTCGCATCATCGGTTCCCCCGTCCGTCTCGTCGTCGATGTCCCCGCCATTGCAGCGGCGGAGGCACTCGCGGTCGAGGCCGGAGATGGTGCGCACGGGCGGAGGACGCGCGAGGCCCTAACCAGGTCCGGGAGGACCGCCTGCCGGCACAGGGCAAGCGGGGACGGCGACTCCGACGTCGTCCCGCGTGGCCAGGTGGCGGACCTACGACGTCACGCGGGCGATGCGCTCGTACCCCGCGTCGGTGGGTGGTTCTCCCTCTCTCGTGCGTTCATCGGCGGTGTGGCGGCTCGGCGGGCTCCCGGGCCGTCACACCGGTCTTTTCCCGCGTTTCCCGTTCGGGGGGCGCGGGTTTTTGGTTGTGGGGCCCTTGGTTCCAGCGTGGTCCTGTTGCGTTGGTTTCCGTGCCTGTTCCAGCGTGGGCGTGCACCTCGGACGAAAGAGTAGGGTTCATCGCCGCTGGCGCGTCGATAGCGATTGGGGCTTGACTTCGGGGCCCTTGCGAGGTGCTGTGGTCGGCCGGAAAAGGCCGGACGCTTCGCGACCGGCCGAGCCCGTAAGGGGTAGCACCTCGCACCCAAAGTCAAGCCCCAATCGCAAACCACGGATGGGTTCACCGGCTCTAATCGGCGTCAGGGGTGACTGCTCGCCTTCGGCTTCGCTTGGAAGTGCGGGGGTTTGTACGGCTCGCCTTCGGCATTGCTTGATCCGGTGCTGCCTGCCCTTGTCACGGGGTGGTGATGACCTGGCCCGCCCAGGAGAGGCCGCCGCCGAACGCGAAGAGCAGTACCGGCTGGCCCGAGGGGAGTTCCCCGCGCTCCACCATCTTCGAGAGGGCGAGAGGCACCGAGGCGGCGGAGGTGTTGCCGGAGACCACGACGTCGCGGGCGATCACGGCGGTGTCGGAGAGCTTCAGCTTGCGGGTCATGGCCTCGATGATGCGGAGGTTGGCCTGGTGCGTGACGATGCCGGCCAGGTCGGTGGTGGCGATGCCCGCGCGTTCGCAGGCGGAGGCGGCGATCGAGGGGAGTTCGCTGGTCGCCCAGCGGAAGACGGCCTGGCCCTCCTGGGCGAAGCGCGGCTGCCACTCGTCCACGAGGCGGACCGCGTTGCCGCGGGAGGGGTCGGAGCCCCAGGTGACCGGGCCGATGCCGGGGTCTTCGGAGGCGCTGATGACGGCCGCGCCCGCGCCGTCGCCCAGGAGGATGCACGAGGAGCGGTCGGTCCAGTCGACCAGGTCGGACATCTTCTCCGCGCCGATGACCAGTGCGTGTCGTGCCGCGCCCGCCCTGAGGGTGTGGTCCGCGGTGGCGAGGGCCGTGCAGAAGCCCGCGCAGGCGTTGTTCAGGTCGAAGCAGACCGGGGACGGGATCGACAGGCGGGCTGCCACCTGGGCGGCGATCGACGGGGAGCGGTCCTTGGCCGAGCAGGTGGCCACGATGACCTGGCCGATGTCGGCCGGGGCGAGGCCGGAGGCGGCCAGGGCCTTGGCGCCTGCCTCGGAGGCCATGTCCGCGACGGACTCCGCGTCGGAGGCGATGCGGCGGGTCGAGATGCCGGTGCGCTGCAGGATCCACTCGTCGTTGGTGTCGACCATCTTCTCCAGGTCGGCGTTCGTCAACACCCGTTCCGGCTGGTGGTGGCCCAACGCTACGACACGGGATCCGGACACTGGCTGCTCCTTCTGCGAGGCGGCGCTGGCTGCGACGCGGCGAATATAGCAACCGATCGGTCGGTAGCTAAAGGGTCGTAGACTGTGACGATGAGCCCGCGCCGATCCGTCGCCGACACGCTGGCGACCCGGCAGCGCATCCTCGACCGCAGCCTGGCCATCGCGTCGGCCGAAGGGCTGGAGGGGTTGACGATCGGGCGGCTGGCCGCGGAGCTCGGGATGAGCAAGGCCGGGCTGCTGGGGCACTTCGGGACCAAGGAGACGTTGCAGCTCGCCGTCGTCGACCAGGCCGCGGAGGTCTTCCAGCGCGAGGTGCCGCGCAAGGTCAAGCAGATGCCGTCCGGGCTCACGCGGCTCAAGGCCGTCACCGAGGCGTGGGTGTCGTACCTGGAGCGGAACGTGCTGCCCGGCGGCTGCTTCTTCACGGCGGCGACGGCCGAGTTCGACGGGCGGAGCGGGCCGGTGCGGGACGCGCTGGCCGGCATGAACGCGTTGTGGCGCAGGGATCTGCGGATCCACATCCGGCGGGCGGTCAGCGACGACGAGCTGCCCGCGGACACGGACGTCGACCAGCTGGTCTACGAGATCCTCGGGGTCATGCTGGCGCTCAACCACTTCCTGCAGCTGGAGCGCGACGCCGCCGCGCCGCGCCGGGCCCGTCAGGCGTTGAAGCGGTTGCTCACGAAGTGATTCACGACCGCCGCCACCTCGTGCGGCTGCTCGACGACCATGCCGTGCGTCGCGTCGATCTCGTGCACGTCGACGTTCGGGCACACCGCGGGCAGGTCGCGGCGCAGGCCCGCGCGGTGGGCGTCCATCAGGGGCAGCAGGTCGGGTGGCACCGGCAGGTTCCTCGTCGCCAGCACCAGCAGGAACGGGCTGGTCACCTTCGCGAAGACCGGTAGCGCGTCCAGGAACTCCGGTGCGGTGCGCAGGACCGACGTGATCGACCGGTCCGGGCGCGTGACCGTCTCCAGCTGGGCGGTGAAGATCGCGTTCAGGCGGGCCAGGCCGGCGTGGAGCCGGTCGTCGGGCAGGCCCGCGTAGTTCGCCGGGTCCGTGGTGGCGGAACGGTGTCCGTCCAGGCTGATCGCGGCAGGGCACTCCGGGTGCCGCAGGGCCCACATGGCGGCGAGGATGCCGCCCAGCGAGTGCCCGACGACGACCGGGTTGTCCAGTCCGAAGTGGACGGCGGTGTCGTCGAGGTCGTCCAGCACCGCCTCCCAGTCCCACGGACCGTCGGGCGACTCGCCGTGCCCGCGCAGGTCCACGGCCACCGCGCGGCCGTCCAGGTGCGGCGCAAGCGTCTCCCACGCCGAGCTGTCGCCGCCGAGGCCGTGCAGGAGCAGGAACGGCCGACCGTCCGTTCCGTGTTCGCGTGCCGCCAACTTCACTGCTGCCTCCTCAGGACGAGCCGGGCGCGGATCGAGTCGACGGTCACGCCGCCGTCGTCGTGGCGCACCAGCTTGTTGCGGTTGACCAGGTCGTGGACGCCCTGACGCGTGATGCCGAGCATCGCGCCCGCCACCCCGAACGACACGCCCGCCCTGCTCGGGTGGCCGACGCGACGGGCGGCCACCCGGCCCAGCGGCGTCGCCCACCACGAGTCGGGCGGGTCGAACGGGGTGTCGCCGGGGTGGAGCACGGTCATCAGGCGGACCGCGGTCTGCCGGGCCACGGCGTCGTCGGGGCCCAGCAGCTGGGCCGCCCACATCTCCGCGTCGGCCTCGACGGACTGCCGCAGGCCGACGAGATCGGCCTGCGGCAGCAGGATCTCCAGCGGGTCGAGCAGCCGGCTCGTCACGAGCCGGATCAGGTCGTTCCGCAGGTCCACGTGCTCCGAGGTGGTCGCCACTTGACAGACGATAGCAAGTACTTGACCTAAGTCGTCAAGTAGCTAGGCCGCCCACATCTGCACGGGCGCGATGTAGTTCCACGTGTAGAGCTGGTTCGCGCCGTCGTAGCTGCCGTCCGTGCCCGCGCCGTACGTGTCGTGGACGTAGAACGAACCGTTGTCGTGGTAGCCGATCACCACGGACAGGTGCCCGGCCGTCGAGCCCCACGTGCCGCTCATGATCACGAACTTGCCCTGGTCCAGGAACGCGCGGACCTGCGCCGGGGTGAAGTTGCCCTGCTGGACGGCCGCGCCGTTGCGGGCCAGGAAGTCGCGCTCCGACTCCCAGGAGGCGCAGGGGCGGGCCGGGTTGCCGCCGCAGTAGTAGCCGGTGATCCAGCCGTGCGCGCCCTTCCAGCTGCCGGTGCGCGACCAGTCGTTCATGCTGCGGTTGAAGGTCGTGCCGGCGTTCGAGAACTCGTCGGTGATGTAGCGGCCCCACTTCGACCAGTGCGACGACGGCTGCGAGACCTGCACGCCGAACTCGTTCGGCAGCTGGTAGGTGACGAGGTCGATCACGGCGCTGGTCGGGCCGCACGAGGAGTTGCCGTTGAACTCGTTGCGCGTGTCCCACAGCTGGTGGATGTACTCGGCGCGGTTCAGTCGGCCCATCGTGGTCACCTGGCCGTCCAACGTGGCCGCGGACAGCCCGGCGGCCTTCACGTAACCCTTCTGCGGGCTGCCGATGACGGGCGTGGCGCCGTCGAGTCCGGTCAGCGCGTAGTTGAACGACAGGCCCTCGACGACCCGGGAAGCCTTGCGGGAGGCCAGGTCCTGGACGTAGACGCCGTTGAAGCCGGCGAACTGGTCGGGTCCGAGGGTCTTGTCGGACACACACCCCATGACCTCGTACGCCACACTCGTGCCGTCGGTGCTCCACACCGCGCTGCGGTAGTGGTGCTTGGTCTCACCGACGAGCGAGCGGATCTCGCCGTTCTCGGACGCCAGCCCCAGCCACTGCGGCTCGGCGCCGCCGCAGCGGTAGACCTCGTTGTGCTTGATGAAGCTGACGTGCCGCTCGCCCCGCACGTCCACGAGCTTGAAGTCGCGGTACAGCGCCGTGGCGTCGGAGGTGACCAACGGCTTGGCGGCGCCCGACTTCAGGTCGAACCTGACCAGCGACCCGACGTACGTGCTGTCGTCGGCCGCGTCCGGGTGCTGCACGGCCAGCAGGCCGGTGCCGTCGGTGGTGAAGCCGAGCAGCTGGGGCGCACGGCCCTTCAGCTTGCCCACGGCCACCCCGCCGACCACCACGTCCTCGCCGTCGGCGTAGGCCAGCGTGGAGCCGTGGAAGACGGCCGAGGTGATCGAGCCGCGGGCCACGAGACGCGACTTGCCGTAGCGGTCGACGGTGCGCAGGGACGTGCCGTGCGTGCCGTCGAAGTCCGAGATCACCGCGGCCAGCGAGCCGTCGGCGGAGGAGGTGGAACGGACGGTGTAGGCGGGGTCGCTGACGTCGATGGTCGCTCTCTTGGCGCCCCCGACGACCACGTCGTAGCCGTTGGCCGACCGGACGGCGTAGGACTTCGAGGGGCTGTCCGTGTAGGGCTCGGCCGCCTGGGCGGGGGACACGGCGGCCGCGAGGGTGCCGAACGCCACCACCAGGGCCAGTGAGGTTCTCGTCATGGGTCAAACGTCAGCCCGCGTGGCATGTGTTCGGTATGCGTCCGGTAGTTACGATCGGGAGCGTGGAGTTCCGGGTGCTCGGGCCGGTGGAGTGCCGCGCCGACGACGGCGCGCGCCTGGGCCTCGGGCCGCCCAAGCAACGGGCGGTGCTCGCGCTGCTGCTGGCCCAGCCCGGCCGGGTGCTGTCGGTCGACCGGCTGATCAGCGTCCTCTGGGACGACGCCCCGCCGAAGACGGCGCTCAAGAACCTCCAGGTGTACGTCTACCAGCTGCGCAAGATCGTCGGCTCGCGGCTGCTGTCGCGCCCGCCCGGCTACCTGATGTCGGTCGACCCGGCCGAGCTCGACCTCACCCGCTTCACCGAGCTGCTCGACGTCGCCCGCCGCGACCGCACGCCCCAGCGCTACCGGGAGGCGCTCGCGCTGTGGCGCGGACCGGCGCTCGCCGACCTCGCCGCGTCCGGGTTGCTGCGCGGGGTAGTCGCGCAGCTGGAGGAGCTGCGGCTCGCCGCGCGGGTCGAGTGCGCCGAGGCGGAGCTCGACCTCGGCCGGCACGTCGAGGTCGTCGCGGACCTCGGCGAGTGGGTGCGCGAACACCCGTTGAACGAACGCCTGCGCGAACAGCAGATGCTCGCGCTGCACCGCGCGGGACGGCCCGCCGAGGCCCTCGCCGCCTACCGGGAGTGCCGCCGGGTGCTGCTCGACGAGCTCGGCGTCGAGCCGGGGGAGTCGTTGCGGCGGCTGCAGGCCGAGATCCTGCGCGCGAAACCCGCCGGTGCGGCGGCGGTCCGGCAGCTGCCGCCGGACGTGGTCACGTTCTCCGGCCGCGGCCGCGAGCTCCGCCTGGTGAAGGCGCGGCTGAGCCGGGACAGGGTCGCGGTGTGCGTGATCACCGGTCAGGCGGGCATCGGCAAGTCGGCGCTCGCGGTCCGCGCCGCCCACGAGATCGCGCCGGGGTTCCCCGACGGCCAGCTCTACGCCGACCTCTCCGACGGCGCGTCCGGCCGGGTGCTGAGCCAGTTCCTGCGCGCGCTGGGCGAACGGCCCGGCGACGAGGAGGCGTTGCGCTACCGCTCGCTCACCGCGTCACGACGGCTGCTCGTGGTGCTGGACAACGTCTCGACGGCCGCGCAGGTCAAGCGCCTGCTGCCGACCGGGCCCGGCTCGGCCGTGCTGATCACGTCCCGCCGTCCGCTGACGTCGTTGCATGGCGCGTCGTACGTCAAGCTCGGCGCCCTGCCGCTGGAGGAGGCCTTCCCGCTGCTCGAAGGGGTCGCGGGGAAGGTCGAGGACGCCGCCGAGCTCGTGCGCTGGTGCGGCGGCCTTCCGCTGGCGCTGCGGATCGCGGGCGCCCGGCTCGCCGCCCGTCCACAGTGGACCGCGCCGCTGCTGGCCGCGCGGCTCGCCGACGAGACCCGGCGGCTCGACGAGCTCAAGCTCGGTGACGTGGCGGTGCGCTCGGCGTTCGAGGTCAGCTACGCCGAGCTCGGCTCTCCCGCCGTGGCACGGGTTTTCCGCCTCCTCGGGCTGGTGGACGGCCCGGACTTCGCCGTCGAGGCGGCACGCGCGCTCACCGACGTGCCGGACGTGGAGGAGCTGCTCGCCGAGCTGGCCGACGCGCACCTCGTCGAGGAACCGGTGCCGGGCCGCTTCGCCCTGCACGACCTGCTGCGGCTGTTCGCCCGCGAACGCTGCCGCGGATCGGAGTCGGCCGAGGAGCGGTCGCTCGCGCTGGAACGCCTGCACAAGCACTACCTGGAGGCACTGGCCGACAGCCCGGCCGACCTCTGGCTCGCCCAGGAACGCGACAACCTCCTCGCCGCCGCGCACCAGGCCTCACCGGCCGACGCGATCGCGTTCGCGGCGGGGCTGTCCTGGTACTTCCGCCGCCGCTCCGAGGTCGCGGACTGGACCGAGCTGAACGCGCTGGCCCTGGAGGCGGCCAGGACGCTGGGAGACGTCCGCGCCGAAGCGCTGGCGTTGAAGGAGCTCGGCGCGGCCTGCGAACGCGGCTTCAGGTTCGCGGAGGCCCAGCAGCACTGGACCGCGGCGTTCGCGCTCGCCCGCGCGCTGCACGACCGCCGGCTCGAAGCCGTGACGCTCAACAACCTCGGCATCGTGCACTGGCGCCGCCGCGACCTCCCGGCGGCGGTGACGTCGCTCGAGGCGTCGCTGACGCTGCGCGAGGAGCTGGACGACTCGCAGGGCGCCGCCTACGTGCGCACCAACCTGGGACTCGTGCACGCGGCACGCGGCGACCTCCCGGCCGCGCTGACCTGCTACGAGGAGACCCTGACGACGTTGCGCGCCTGCGGCGACAGGTCGGGCGAGCTGCACGCGCTCGCGAACATGGCCGACGCCCACCGCCGGCTCGGCTCCCTGGACCGGGCGCTGGAGCTGGCGGAGGAGGCGCTGCGGCTCGCGCGGTCGGTGGGGGACCGGCAGATCGAGGCCGGCGTGCTGCTCGACCGCGGGACGGTGCACGAGCTGGCGGGACGGGCGGCGCTGGCGCGGTCCTCCTACGGCGAGGCGGTGGAGCTGTCGCGCCGGATCGGGTTCCGCTGGGGCGAGTCGGAGGCGTCGCGGAAGCTGGCGGCGCTCGACGGCTGAGCCGTCAGCGCCGGCCCGCGTACCGGCCGGCCGCGAACACCCCGCCGGGGTCGAGCGCGTCCCCGATCCTCCTCTGCAACCGGGCCGCGTCTCCCGGCCGGTCGACGTCGCGCCGGTACGGCAGGAACCCCTCCGCGCCGAACACCTCGTGCAACCGGTCGAGCGTCTCCCGCGCCTCGGCGACGCCCGCGGGGTCGTCCGCCGGGAAGGCGATCCCGATGACGTGGTCGGCCGCGTCGCTGTCCAGGACGTTCATCGTGACGCCGGGAGCGGCGACGCAGCAGGCCCGCACCATCTCGGCCGTGCGCGTGGCGGCCGCGCCGGAGAACGGCACGACCGGCAGGAACATCAGCAGGCCGCGGTCGGCGTCGAAGCGGTCCGCCGGGCAGCCCTGGCTCTTGCGCAGGAACCAGGTGTCGGCCGGGTCGGGGTCACCGGCGTAGGTGGCGCGGACGACCTCGTCGGCGGCGGAGGCCGGTGCGGGCACGAGCGGCGACCGCCGGGCGGCGGCGGACAGCACCGAGCCGAGCGCCTCCACGACCTCGGCCGACCCGCTGAGGCAGATGTGCGCCAGGTACTCGTCGCGCACGCCGCTCGCCTGCGCCGCGACGGGGTTGTAGACCTTCGTGGTCGGCGGCACGAGCTTCTGCGCGGTCCACGACCGGAGCACGTCGACCGCGTCGGCGAGGTCGCCGGGGGCGAACGTGAAGGGCAGCACCCGGACCTCCTCCGGCCTGGGCAGCAGCCGGACGACCGCGGCGGTGACGACCGCGAACGACGACTGCGTGAACAGGTGCGTGAGCGTCGGGCCGAGCCCGTGCGGGCGGGGGACGGCCGAGGTGCCCGGCCACCAGCCGACCTGCTCGCGTTCGCCGTCGGCCAGCACGACCTCCAGCCCGACGAGGTCCTCCGCGCGCGCCCGGTGCACGCCGACACCGCGTTCCAGGGCGTTGCCGATGACGCTGGTGTGCAAGGAGGAGCCGGTCAGGTTGAAGATCCGCCCGGTGCCGCGCAGCAGCTCCGCGAGCGCGCCCTGCGTGACGCCGGGCTCCACCACGGCGTAGCCGCGCTCGAGGTCCAGCTCGCGGACGCGGTCGAGGCCCGCCAGGTCGAGGACGGTCGCTCCATCGGCGACAGGCAGGCCCGAACCCAGTCCCCAGTTGCGGCCCGCGCTGGTCGGGTGCAGCGGCCGGGGGCCGGAGCGGACGACCTCCACGACCTCGTCGGCCGTGGCGGGCCGGAGGACGCCGGCGATCGTGCGCGGGCGGAACGCCGTGGGCCGGTCGAGGATCACGTGGGCTCTCCCTGGGAATCGATGCCGGCGGAACTGTGAGTGATCATCACGATACGGCGCGCATCCGATCGCCTTCGGGTGGGGCTGATCCGAACGGCCTAGTCTGGGTCGCGTGGAACTGCTGCACCTCCGGTACTTCGTCGCGGTCGCGGAAGAGCTCAACTTCTCGGCGGCCGCCCGCAAGCTGCACATGGCCGCGTCGCCGCTGAGCCAGCGCATCAAGGACCTGGAGCACGAGCTGGGGCGGCAGCTCTTCGACCGCAGCACCCACCACGTGGCGCTGACCGACGCCGGCAGCGCCCTGCTGCCGATGGCGCGGGACGTCCTCGACCGGGTCGGCTCGATCCGGTGGCGGCTCGACCAGGCCGCGAAGCCCGCGCGGTCGACCGTGTTCGTCGGCATGCCGGCCGGGGTCCACCCGGTCCTGCGCGCACGGCTGGGCGTGCTGGCGGACCGCGTCGGCGAGCGGTTCGAGGTGAAGCGGTGGCCGGGGACGACCGCCGACCTGGTCGCGGCGGTGAAGGACGGCAGGCTCGCGCTCACGCTGGCACGGCTGCCCGTGCAGGAGGCGTCGCTGGAGACGCTGCACGTGATGACGGAGCGTCTCGGTGCCGTGGTGCCCGCCGACCGGTTCGAGAACAGGGAATCGGTGAAACTCGCCGACCTCGCGGACCTCGCCTATGCGAAGTCGCCCGAGGAAATCCTGCCGGCGTATTTCGAGCAGCTCGACCGGCAGTTGGACGAGCTGGGCATCAAAAAGCGCATCCAGCTGAGCAACACCGGTTACCAGGGCACGTCGGAGATCGTGTCGAGCGGGCTCGGGTTCTCCGTCTCGATGCTCGACGAGGACAGCGCGATGCACGGTTATCGCCTGGAGAACGTGGCGGTCCTGCCGTTCGAGGACTTCCGCGCGCAGCTCGACACCGGCCTGCTGTGGCGGCGCGACCGGGGCGCCCAGGACATCGCGGAAATAGTGGAAGCCGCTCGCGGGATCTTCCCGGAACCCGTTGTCCGGTAATGGTGTGACCGCCGTGGTCGCACCATTGTTCGCGACATGATCGTTCCCCTTCCCGCGGTTCGTCACTAACTTCGGTGGTGCAGGACGAACAGGTGCGAAAGGACGAACGATGAAGGACATCACCGCCGGTCCGCTGGACGGCGTGCGGGTGATCGACCTCTCGACCGTGGTGATGGGCCCGTACGCGGCCCAGATCCTCGGAGACCTCGGCGCCGACGTGATCAAGATCGAGTCGCCGGTGGACACGGTCCGCAACGGCCGCTACCGCACCACGCCGGGCATGACGCCGCTGAGCCTCAACGTCAACAGGAACAAGCGCAGCATCGCGCTGAACCTCAAGGACGAAGACGACCGCGAGACCGCGCTCAGGCTGGTCGACACCGCCGACGTGCTGATCACCAACATGCGTCCCGGCGCGTTGAGCAGGCTCGGCCTGGACTACGCCGACGTCGCCGCACGCAACCCGGGACTGGTCTACGCCCACGCCCAGGGCTTCCGCGGCGACTCCTGCCGCGCGGGCACCGCCGCCTACGACGAGACGATCCAGGGCGCGTCCGGGCTCGTCGACATCGCGAACCGCGCGTTCGGGCGGCCCGTCTACCTGCCGACGATCCTCGGCGACAAGGTGTCGTCGCTGACCATCGCCTACAGCGTGCTCGCCGCGCTCGTGCACCGCAACGCCACCGGTGAGGGGCAGCGGGTCGAGGTCCCCATGGCCGACACGATGATCGCGTTCAACCTGGTCGAGCACCTCTCGGGGCACGCGTTCGTGCCGGAGGAGGGGCCGACGGGGTTCACCCTGTCGATGGCCAAGGGTCACCACGCCGTGCACACGCGGGACGGCCTGGCGTGCGTCGTGCCCTACACCCCGCGGAACTTCCGCGACTTCTTCGCCGCCGCGGGCCGTCCCGACCTGGTCGAGGACCCGCGGGTGGCCGGTGAGCGGATCGACCCCGGTGACAGCGACGACCTGATGGGCCTGGTCGACGAGTGCGCGACCGCGTTGACGACCGGCGGGTGGGCCGAGGTGTGCGCGAAGCACAGCATCCCGTTCGGGCCGGTGCTGGAGCTCGACCGGGCGCACGAGGACGACTATGTCCGCGACGGCCACCTGCTCGACGTCGTGCAGCACCCGAGCGAGGGCGCGATCCGGTCGATCGGCATCCCCGTCCGGTTCTCCGCCACGCCCGCCACCGTCCGCCGCCAGGCCCCGCTGCCCGGTCAGGACACCGCAGAAGTGTTGAAGGAGCTGGCATGAACGAGGTCCGCACCGAACGCGTCGGCTCGGCGCTGCTGATCACGATCGACCGCCCGGAAGCCCGCAACGCCGTCGACGCGGCGGTCGCGGAGCAGCTCTCCGCCGCCCTGGACGAGCTGGAGTCCACACCGGAACTGCGCGTGGGCGTGCTGACCGGCGCCGGCGGGTCGTTCAGCGCGGGCATGGACCTCAAGGCCGCGCTCCGGGGCGAGTCACCGGCGGTCGGCGAGCGCGGGCTCGGCGGTCTCACCGAGGCCGCGCTGAGCAAGCCGTTGATCGCCGCGGTCGAGGGGTTCGCGCTGGGCGGCGGTTTCGAGATGGCACTGGCGTGCGACCTGATCGTCGCCGCCGAGGACGCGAAGTTCGGACTGCCCGAGGTGAAGCGCGGCCTCATCGCCGGCGCCGGGGGAGTCGTCCGGCTGCCGCGGCGCATCCCGCACCACCTCGCGCTGGAGATGCTGCTGACCGGCGAGCCGATCGACGGCCGCCGCGCCGCCGAGCTGGGCCTGGCCAACCGGGTCGTCCCGAACGGCGAGGCCGCCGCGGTCGCGCTCCAGCTGGCTGAACGGATCGCCGTCAACGCCCCGCTGGCGCTCGCCGCCGTGAAGACCGTCGTGCGTTCCGGCGACCCCTGGGCCGCCCAGCGCGCCGCGAACGCCCGGCTGATGACCACCGCGGACGTCCGCGAGGGCATGACCGCCTTCGCCGAGCGCCGCGCTCCACAGTGGACAGGAGAGTGACCGTGCTCGGCACCACCCCGTTGAGCGCACCCGCGTTTCCCGCGGTGCGGCCCCGGTTCTTCGACCGCGAGTACCTGAACATCGTCTACCGGACCGACCCCGAGGCGCTCAGGGCCGTCGTCCCGGAGCCCCTGCGGATCGACGAGCCGCTCGTCCGGTTCGAGGTCATGAAGATGAACGACGTCACCGGCTACGGCCCGTACACCGAGGCCGGCCAGGCGATCCCGGTCGTCTTCGACGGCGAGCGCGGCGAGTACCTGCACGCCATGTACCTCGACAGCTTCGCCGCCACCGCGTCCGGCCGCGAGGTCAGCGCCTACCCGAAGGTCATGGGCTCGCCGGAGCTCTACGCCGACCACGGCGCGCTGGTCGGCACCCTCGACTACGGCACCATCCGGGTGGCCACGGCGACCATGGGATACAAGCAGTGCGAACTGGACACCCGCCGGGCTGAGGCGGAGATCACGGTTCCGACCTTCATGCTGAAGACCATCCCCGACTATGACGGAACACCGCGGGTCCAGGAGCTCGTGCGCACGGAGATCACCGACGTCGTGGTCAAGGCCGCGTACACCGGCCCGGCGCGCCTGCAGCTCTTCCAGCACGTCCTCGCGCCGCTCGCGGACCTCCCCGTGCTGGAGGTCGTCTCCGCCAGCCACCTCATCGCCGACCTGACGCTCGCTCCCGCCAAGCCGGTGCACGACTACCTGGAGGAAGCATGAGCACCGTCGCCGTCATCGGGGCCGGAGTCATCGGCCTGTCGTGGGCCCGCCTGTTCGCGGAGCACGGCCTGACCGTGCGCGTCGTGGACCCGCGTCCCGACCTGGAGGTCCCCGCGGGCGTCGAGGTCAGCGCGACCGTCGAGGAAGCCGTGCGGGACGCCGACTTCGTGCAGGAGAACGGCCCGGAGGACCTGGAGTTCAAGAAGGCCCTGTTCGCCGAGCTGGTCGAGCAGGCCCCGGCGCACGCCCTGCTGCTCAGCTCGTCGTCCGCCATCCCGTCGACCGCGTTCACCGGCGGCATCGACGGCTCGCGCGTCCTCGTCGGGCACCCGTTCAACCCGCCGCACGTGCTGCCGCTGGTGGAGGTCGTGCCGGGGGAGCAGACGACCGAGGAGTCCGTGCGCGGCGCCGTCGAGTTCTACCGCTCGGTCGGCCGCACGCCCGTCGTGGAACGCAAGGAGGTTCCCGGTTTCGTCGGCAACCGGCTCCAGGCCGCGCTGTCGCGCGAAGCCGCCTACCTCGTCGAGCAGGGCGTCGTCACGCCGCAGGACCTGGACACCGTGGTCACGAGCTCGCTCGGCCCGCGCTGGGCGACCGTCGGCCCGTTCCTCGGCGCCCACCTCGGTGGTGGCCCCGGCGGCTACCGCCACCTCGCCGAGCACATCGGCAGGTCCATGGCGGGCCTGCGGCTCGGCACCCCGTCGACCGACCCCGAACGGCTGATCAAGGCCGTGGAAGACGCTTACGGCTCCTCCGCGTACCCGGCGCTCGCCGAGTCGCGCGACCGCAGGCAGCTCGCCGTTCTGACCGCAGTGGAGGAGACCCGATGAACCGCGTGGAAGACCAGCTGACCGCCGACTTCTACAACTACGAGGCGCTGCTCGGCGACGAGGAGCGCAAGATCCTGCTCGGCGCCCGCGAGTTCATGACCACCGAGATCAAGCCGATGGTCAACGAGTACTGGGAGAAGGGCGAGTTCCCGCACGAGCTGATCGGCAAGTTCAAGGACGCCGGCCTCGCCGCGCTGTCCTACGAGGGCTACGGCGAGCACCCCGCCGCCGTCAGCAACCTCCTCACCGGCATGCTGGCGATGGAGATGAGCCGCACGGACGCGTCCGTCGCCACGTTCTTCGGCGTCCACAACGGACTCGCGATGTACTCGATCTACTCCGGCGGCTCGCAGGAGCAGCGCGACCGCTGGCTGCCCGCCATGGCCGCGATGGACAAGATCGGCGCGTTCGCGATGACCGAACCGCTCGGCGGCTCGGACGTGGCGGGCGGCATGCGCACCACGGCCCAGCGCGACGGCGACGCGTGGGTGCTCAACGGCGCCAAGAAGTGGATCGGCAACGCCACCTTCGCCGACTACGTGGTGGTGTGGGCGCGCGACCTCGACGACAACCAGGTCAAGGGGTTCGTCGTCGAGAAGGGCACGCCCGGTTTCACCGCCGAGAAGATCGAGGGCAAGATCGCGTTCCGGATCGTCGAGAACGCCGAGATCACCCTCACCGACGTCCGCGTGCCGGAGGAGAACCGGCTGCAGGGCATCGACTCGTTCCGCGACGTCGCGGAGATCCTGCGCGCCACCCGCGGCGGCGTCGCGTGGCAGGCGCTCGGCGTGATGATCGGCGCCTACGAGCTCGCCCTCGCCTACGCGAAGGAACGCGAGCAGTTCGGCCGCCCGATCGCCGGGTTCCAGCTGGTGCAGGACAAGCTGGTGCAGTCGCTCGGCAACATCACCGCCTCCTGGGGCATGCTCGTGCAGCTGGCCCGCCTCCAGGACGCCGGCGTCTTCCAGGACGAGCACTCGTCGCTCGCGAAGGCGTTCGTCACCTCCCGGATGCGCGAGGTCGTCGCCTGGGCGCGGGAGATCTTCGGCGGCAACGGGATCGTGCTCGGCTACGACGTGGCGCGGTTCTTCGCCGACGCCGAGGCGATCTACTCGTTCGAGGGCACCCGCGAGATGAACACGCTGATCGTGGGCAAGGCGATCACCGGGCAGAGCGCCTTCGTGTGACCCGGCGTGCGCGTGGCCTCGCGCGTCGAGGACCGCGCCGGGCGGACCTCGCGAACCCGCGGCGGCCGGCGGACGAGCACGGGGTGCGGTGACCTTCGAGGTCGTGCCGCACCCCTCGCCGCGTCCCGGGCCGGGTCAGGAGTGGCCGGCGATCCGGTGCGGCTCGTAGGCCGACTCCAGCGAGCGCACCTCGTCGTCGGTCAGCTCCACGTCCAGCGCCGCCACCGCGTCGTCGAGCTGCGCCAGCTTGGTCACGCCGATGATCGGCGCCGTCACGACGGGGTTGCGCAGCAGCCACGCCAGCGCGACCTGCGCGCGGGACACGCCCCGGTCCGCGGCGACGGCGGCGACCTGCTCGACGATCGCGCGGTCCGACTCCACGTACAGCGTCGAGCCGAACTCGTCGGTCTCGGTGCGGGCGGTCGTCGCGTCCCAGTCGCGGGTCAGCCGGCCGCGGGCCAGCGGGCTCCACGGGATCACGGCGACGCCCTGGTCCGCGCACAGCGGCAGCATCTCGCGCTCCTCCTCGCGGTAGAGGAGGTTGTAGTGGTTCTGCATCGCGGCGAACCGCGCCCAGCCGCGCGCGTCCGAGAGCGCGAGGGCCTTCGCGAGCTTGTACGCCGGGCCGGAGCTGGCGCCGATGTAGCGCACCTTGCCCTGTGTCACGAGCAGGTCGAGCGCCGCGAGCGTCTCGTCGAGCGGCACGGAGCCGTCCCAGCGGTGGATCTGGTACAGGTCGATCGTCTCGACGCCGAGGCGTTTCAGGCTAGCCTCGCAGCCCTGCACGACGTGCTTTCTCGAGAGCCCGCCCATGTTCGGCGCGTCCGACATCGGGAAATGGACCTTCGTCGCGAGGACGATCTCCTCCATCCGCCCGTGGGCGCGGAGCGCGCGACCCGTGATCTCCTCGGAGACGCCCATCGAGTACATGTCGGCGGTGTCGAAGAAATTGATCCCGGCCTCGAG
>NZ_DASVFL010000219.1:0-22534 GCF_036380075.1 Lentzea sp.
CGACACGCTTTTCGTCGAGTTGACACCCCTCCTCACGTGTGGCTCGCTCTGCCCGGTTCGAGACGGGACCACCCCACCCGAACCGCACCACCCACGCAACAGCAAGCCGCCCAACGCAACAGGCGTGCCATCAACCCGCCCACGGCGCCGGCCCGGTCTTTGATCAGCTGGCGGGGTCCGGGGCGGAGCCCCGAGCAGTAAACAGAAACCCGCCCGCCCAAGACGACCACCCGACCAACCCGTGCGACCAAGCCCTCGCCCTATCCGGCAGGGCACCCGTTCGACTGGCGCTGCGACTCCGGCCCGTAGAGATCGCCGGTCAAGAACACACAAGCAGGCTGCTGCTCGAAGTCGTGGATGTCGGTGAGCTCCAGGATCGTGAAGTTGCGCTGCTCGCCGATGCGCGACGTGCTGAAGTCCGTGCGGCCGGTGGCGCCGAAGAACTCCAGCTCGCGCAGCTCGCCGCCGATCGCCCCGCGATGCGGCGTGTGGACCGGCAACCCGGCCAGCCGCGACTGCGCGTTGCGCACAGCGTCCAGGAAAAGCCCAGCCGCGTCATAAGCGACACCCATGTGCTCCCCGGGCCACGGCTTGACCGGCTTGTCCTCCGGCGGCAGCGGCGACTCCTGGATCTCCTGGTTCAGCCTGCTGTAGCCGGCGCAGAACGCGTCCAGCGGCAGGCCGCCGCGGGTCGTCGGAGCCGGTTTGCCCTCCACGCACGGCTTGCCCGCCAGCACGACCAGACCGGCCATGCTCACGTACGACACGCGCATGCCGGCCAGCGAGTCGTGCACCCGGCTGGCCTTCTGCGCGATGAACCGGATGATCGCGTCATCGGCGACGATGCGCGGCAGCCGGTTCTTGTCGTAGCAGTCCCGGCCGATCGCCCGCAGGAACTCGCCGAAGTCCTCCTCGCGGCCCGCGAAGAACACCATCTCGCTGGAGTGGTCCTCGACGCACTGCGAGGGCACCTCCTGCG
Organism: Lentzea sp.; assembly: GCF_036380075.1. Taxonomy (NCBI): domain Bacteria; kingdom Bacillati; phylum Actinomycetota; class Actinomycetes; order Pseudonocardiales; family Pseudonocardiaceae; genus Lentzea; species Lentzea sp. Next base: position 980 of record NZ_DASVFL010000219.1, read on the forward strand.
GGCTCCGCGACCACGGCACGGCCTGGTACTGCACTCCGTTGGTCGCGAGCTCCTTGCCGAGCACGTTGACCAGGTCGTCGAGGTAGACGTCGCCCTTGCCCAGCGGCGGGTGGTGGATCGTCACCTTGGTGGCGGCGACGTGCTGCGCGTACCGGCGGACGAGGTCGGCCTGCCGGACGTTGCCGGGGATCAGCTGGAAGTACGTCGACGACCTGGTCGGCAGCGACGCCTCGGTGAGCGTGGTGCCGATGGTCGGCACGCCCAGCGCGCCCAGCTCGGTGATGACGTCCCTGGTCTCCGCGACGCTGCGGTCGAGCCCGACCACGCCGATGATGCTGGAGTCGTCCTCCAGCAACGACGTCAGCATGTCCCGCAGCACGTCCGGTGCCCGCTTCATCACCGCGCCGCCGTTGGCGATCACGATGCGCAGCAACGGTTCCGAGCGCGACCTGTCGTTCTGCTGCCGCTGCTTGAGCAGCATGCCCTCCAGCTCCTCGGCGCGGGAGTGGTCGGCGTCGGGGTTGGTGTCCTTGTGGGTGAGGCTGGAGAAGTAGACCAGCGAGACGAACGGGCGGCCGGGATCGGCTTCGTGCAGCCGTTCCGCCTCCTCGTTCTGCGCGAACACGGCCTGCTGCGTCCACCGCAGCCGTTCGTTCGAGCCGAAGACCTGGCTGCTGTTGTCGCTGTAGCCGACGCACTCGACGTTGCCCTCGACGTCCATCAGCCGCGTCGACACCCCGGCGGAGACGGCGCTGCCGATCATCGAGCAGTTGGCCTGGATGTGGTTCTGCACCGTCACGAACACCGGCAGCAGCAACACCACGACCACCGCCAGGACGATCGCCTCCAGCCGCCGCGACCGCGCGAGCCACCGCACCGGCGCCGCCCGGAACGCGGGCGTGCCCTTCCACCTCTTCTTGTCGGCACTGGGGAACGGCAGCCTGACCATCAGGTAGCGGGCGTCCGGCGCGAGCATCTGCCGTTTGCGCGGCAGCTCCTCCCGCCACGTCGTCAGCGCGTCCGCGGTCTCGTCCGGCGCGACGGGCACGACGCCGAGCCGTTCGGAGAGCGCGGGTTGCACCGAGCTGGCCGCGATCACCAGCAACGGGTCCAGCTCGCCGGTCTCGTTGCGGACGTCATTGATCAGCTCCAGCAGCTCCCAGCCGCCGTTGTCCTTCGTGACGCCGTCGAGCAGCACGGGGATGTAGGCCGTGCGCCGCCACCCGGCCCTGCGCGGCAGGAACCTGTTGCGCCGCCGGTACGCGATCCGCAGGTCCTCCAGGAACGCGTGCACGAGCAGCAGCTTGATCTGCTCCTCGTTCTCCGACTCCCGCCGGCCGAGCGTGAGCCGTTCGGCGAACCCGAGGAACTCGATGGAGTGGTGGGGCAGCGCGAAGCTCTGCCCGCGCATGAACCACTTCGACTCGCGCGCGAGCCCCGGCACCCGCCTGCCGAGCCACCGGAACCCGGCCTTGCTGCCGACCCACGCGACGAGCCCGAGCCCCAGCCGCGTCACGAGGTTGGGGATGAACGCGTCGACCGCCCGGTTGAGCGCCTCGCCGTTCTCGGTGGTGCGGCCCGTCCACTGCCGCAGCAGCTCGACGACGCTCGCCCGGTCGTCCCGACCCGGTTTGCGCGGCAGGCGTTTGCTGGTGAGCCAGTCGACGAGCCGGTAGTGGTCGAACCGCGTGAGCCGCTCGCTGCCGACGTGCACCTCGGACAGCTGATGGCTCAGCACGTCGAGCAACGGCAGCAGCGGAGGTGTTTCCCGCGCTTCCGGCGGCCACCTCTTCTCCACTTCCGCGCGCACCGAGGACACGTCCACATACGCGTGCGGAATGGCGGGACGGCCTTCGTCGAGCTTGTGCTCCAAGGCGCGCAGAAATGGCGTCGGACTGGCTTCGCTCTCCAGGTGGACCAGCGGAAGCGGCTGGTCACCGGTCACTTCCTCGGTCTTGCTGCGGTAGAAGAACCCCGGCCGGTCGCACAGCCCGTGAATGACCTCGAGAAGAACTCTTACCCCCGGGAAAACCGGTTCCGTCCGACTACCTGTCATCTGCACCCTCACACTCGTGCGGCAGGGAAGTCGACGCTAACCGGACGAGGCGATTCGGACCGGTGGTTTCCGCTCGTTTAGGTGGAACGGACTAATGGAGCCCGTGGCGCGTAACGCGTCCCGGCCGGACTTCGATACCCCGCTGGACCTCGAGGAGGGCGAATCGTGCGCGGTTTCGGTGTCTTCCTGCTGGTGGCGGGACTCATCGGTTCGCTCGTCCTCCGCTTCAGCCAGGAACCGCTGTCCGTCGTCGACTTCACGCCGCTCCCGGTCACGTTCCTCGGCGGCTGGCTGTACTTCCGCGGCGGGCAGCACGCCGCCCGCCGGCTCTCCCGGCAGCCCCACGGCGGCGACTCCGTCCTCTACCTGCGTGCGTTCGACACCGACCCGACCGCGCTCGGGAGGACGTTCCAGAGCATGTTCCTGGCGGGGCTCGCGACCATGAGCACCGACGTGGAATGCCTGGCGCGCGCGTTGCGCCCGTTCGGCCGCCTGCACGTGATCGGACGGCCGGGGGAAGGCCTGCCGCGCCCTGGCGGGAAGACCGTCTACTCGGGCGACGCGGCCTGGAAGCAGGTCGTCCAGGAGATGATGCTGACCGCCCGGCTGGTGGTGATCCGACCGGCCGTGAACCCCGGCGTGCTGTGGGAGCTGGCCAGGGCACGCGAGGTCGTCCCGGCCGACCGGCTGCTCATCGAGGTGCGCGGACTGTCCGGCCGCCGGTACCGCGAAGCGGTGCGGGCAATGGCGGAGCTCGGCTACACCATGCCGGAGCGGCGGCCGCGGCGCGGCGGGTTCATCAGGTTCTCGCCCTCGTGGAAGCCGGAGTTCCTCCCGCTCACCGGACCTCTCGTCCGGCGGGGGCTGATCAACGTCTACCGGCCGATGGCGGTCTTCGCCCTCCGCCCGGTCTTCGAGCGGCACGGCGTCCCGTGGACGCAGCCGGGGGTGTCCGCCGGCTGCGTCGCCTACCTGGCCGTCATGGGGCTGATCGGCCTGGTCGTCGTGATCGGGTTCGTCGTCGGCGTCTTCTTCAGTTAGAGCCCCAGCTCGCGCGCGATCAGCATCTTCTGCACCTCGGAGGTGCCCTCGCCGATCTCCAGGATCTTGGCGTCGCGGTAGAACCGGCCGACCGGGTACTCGTTCATGAAGCCGTAGCCGCCGAAGATCTGCGTGGCGTCGCGGGCGTTGTCCATCGCCGCCTCGGACGACACGAGCTTCGCGATGGCGGCCTGCTTCTTGAACGGCTCGCCGCGCAGCATCCGGGACGCCGCCTCGTAGTAGGCCAGGCGCGCGGTGTGGACGCGGGCCTCCATCTCGGCGATCTTGAACTGGATCGCCTGGTAGGTGCCGATCTTCGCGCCGAACGCCTCGCGCTCGTGGGCGTAGCGGACCGACTCGTCGACGCAGCCCTGGGCCAGGCCGACCGACAGCGCGGCGATGGCGACGCGGCCCTCGTCCAGCGTGCGCAGGAACTGGGCGAAGCCGCGGCCGCGGGTGCCGAGCAGGTTCTCCGCCGGCACCCGGCAGTCCTGGAAGGACAGCTCGCGCGTGTCCGAGGCGCACCAGCCGACCTTGGAGTACTTCTTCGACACCGTGAAGCCCGGGGTGCCGGACGGGACGATGATCGACGAGATCTCCTTGCGGCCGTCGGGCTGCGTGCCCGTGACCGCGGCGACCGTCACCAGGCCGGTGATGTCCGTGCCGGAGTTGGTGATGAACGCCTTGGTGCCGTTGATGACCCACTCGTCGCCGTCGAGGCGCGCGGTGGTGGCCAGGGCGCCCGCGTCGGAGCCGGAACCGGGCTCGGTGAGGCCGAACGCGCCGAGCTTCTCACCGGACGTGAGCGACGGCAGCCACTCGGCCTTCTGCTCGTCGGTGCCGAAGCGGTAGATCGGCATGGCGCCCAGCGAGGTGGCGGCCTCGACCGTGATCGCGACGGACGAGTCGACGCGCGCCAGCTCCTCGAGCGTCAGGCACAGGGCGAAGTAGTCGCCGCCCATGCCGCCGTGCTCCTCGGGGAACGGCAGGCCGAGCAGGCCCATCTGCCCCATCTTCGCGACGATCGGGTACGGGAACTCGCCGCGCTCGTAGTAGTCGCCGATGACCGGGGCGACCTCGTCGCGGGCGAACTCCTCGACGGTCTTGCGCAGGTCCTCGTACTCGCTCGGGAGCCTGAAGTCCAACATCGGTGTCACTCCTCGTGAGAGACGACGAGGGCCAGCACCTGGTCGAGTGCGACCTGCTGGCCTGCTTGCACGTTCACTTCGGCGAGCACGCCGTCGACCGGTGCGGTCACGGTGTGCTCCATCTTCATGGCCTCGACCACGAACAACGCTTGACCGGCGGTCACTTCCTCGCCCTGCTTCGCCCGCACCACCAGCACGGTGCCGGGCATCGGCGACTTGACCGGACCGCCCTGGGCTGCGGCGCCGTCGGCCGCGCCCACCAGGAACTCGGCCTCGACCAGCGCCCAGGAGGCACCGTCGTGGCCCAGCCACAGCACGTCGCCGTCACGGGCGGTCGCGTACCGGCGGGAGCCGACGAGCAGGTCGGAGCCTTCGCGGCGGGCACGCGCCCTGACCGGTTCTCCGGCGCCCACGACGACTTCGTCGCCGCGCACGCGCACGTCGACGTCGTTGATCCGCCAGGTAGTCCACGCGTGCTCGCCGACGCGCCAGCCGCCCGGCTGGTCCCACGGGTCGTCGCCGCGCGGTTCGAGCGACCGCTCCAGACCTGCCGCCACGTACACGTCGTCCGGGACCTCGGCCGTGGTCAGCGCGTCGAGCTTGCGTTCCACCAGACCGGTGTCGAGGGCGCCGGACCGGACGTCCTCGTCGCGCAGGAGTGCGCGCAGGAACGGGATGTTCGTCGTGACGCCGAGCAGCACCATCCGGCCGAGCGCGTGGTCCAGGCGCCGCAGCGCCTCCTCGCGGGTGCGACCGTGCGCGATCACCTTGGCGAGCATCGGGTCGTAGTCCGAACCGACGACGAGTCCCTCGTACAGCCCGGAGTCGACGCGGACGGACGTGGGTTCGCTCAGCTTGAGCACCCGGCCGCCGGTCGGCAGGAAGCCGCGGGACGGGTCCTCGGCGTAGACGCGCGCCTCGACGGAGTGGCCGGTCAGCTCGACGGTCAGGTCGAGCGCTTCACCGGACGCCACGCGGAGCTGCCACTCGACGAGGTCGACGCCGGTGACCATCTCGGTCACCGGGTGCTCGACCTGGAGCCGGGTGTTCATCTCCATGAAGAAGTAGTCGCCGGACGCACCGTCCACGATGAACTCGACAGTGCCGGCGCCGACGTACCCGACGGACTTGGCGGCGTCGACCGCCGCGGCACCCATCGCCTCGCGCACCTCGGGCGTGAGGAACGGCGACGGCGCCTCCTCGATGATCTTCTGGTGCCGCCGCTGGAGGCTGCACTCGCGCTCGCCGAGGTGGATCACGGTGCCGTGCGCGTCACCGAGCACCTGGATCTCGATGTGGCGCGGGTTCGTGACGAACCGCTCGATCAGCAGCGTGTCGTCGCCGAACGACCCGCGCGCCTCCCGCCGGGCCGACTCGATCGCCTCGCGCAGCGCGGACTCCTCGTGCACCAGCCGCATGCCCTTGCCGCCACCGCCCGCGGAGGGCTTGAGCAGCACGGGAAAACCGATCTCCAGGGCCGCGTCGACGATCTCGTCGTCCGACATGCCCTCCTTGGTGCGGCCGGGCACGACGGGAACGCCCGCCGCCGACACCGTCAGCTTCGCGCGGATCTTGTCGCCCATCGCGTCGATCGCCGCCGCGGGCGGGCCGACGAACACGATTCCCGCGTCGTCGCAGGCCTTGGCGAACGCCGTGTTCTCGGCGAGGAAGCCGTAGCCGGGGTGGATCGCCTGCGCGCCGGTGGACACGGCGGCCTGGACGATCTTCTCGACGGACAGGTAGCTCTCGCGGGCCGCGGCGGGCCCGATGCGCACGGCCTCGTCGGCCAGCCTGACGTGCAACGCCTCGGCGTCCGCGTCGGAGTACACGGCGACGGAACGGATCCCGAGCGCCTTGAGCGCGCGGATCACCCTGACCGCGATCTCCCCGCGGTTCGCCACCAGAACGCTGTCGAACATGATCACATCCGGAAGACGCCGTAGGAAACATCGTCGATGGGGGCGTTCGCCGCGCTGGACAACGCGAGGCCGAGCACCGTGCGCGTGTCGCGCGGGTCGATCACGCCGTCGTCCCACAGCCGCGCGGTCGAGTAGTACGGGTTGCCCTGGTCCTCGTACTGCTGGCGGATCGGCGCCTTGAACGCCTCCTCGTCCTCCGCCGACCACTCGTCGCCGAGCTGGTCGCGGCGCACGGTCGCGAGGACGGACGCCGCCTGCTCACCGCCCATGACGGAGATGCGCGCGTTCGGCCACATCCACAGGAACCGCGGCGAGTACGCCCGGCCGCACATGGAGTAGTTGCCGGCGCCGAACGAGCCGCCGATGATCACGGTGAACTTCGGGACGCGCGCACACGCCACCGCCGTCACCATCTTGGCGCCGTGCTTGGCGATGCCGCCCGCCTCGTACTCGCGGCCGACCATGAAGCCGGTGATGTTCTGCAGGAACACCAGCGGGATGGACCGCTTGTCGCACAGCTGGATGAAGTGCGCGCCCTTGACCGCGGACTCGCCGAACAGGATGCCGTTGTTCGCGATGATGCCGACCGGGTGGCCGTGGATGCGCGCGAAGCCGGTGACGAGCGTCTGCCCGTACTCCTTCTTGAACTCCTGGAACTTCGACCCGTCGACGATCCGCGCGATGACCTCGCGCACGTCGTAGGGCGTCCGGGAGTCCGTCGGCACGACGCCGTAGAGGTCGTCCGGGTTGACGGCCGGCGCTTCGGTTTTCGTGACGTCCCAAGGCCGTTGGGCGCGCGGACCCAGCGTCGAGATGATCGAGCGGACCATCTTCAACGCGTGCGCGTCGTTCTCCGCCAGGTGGTCCGTGACGCCGGACGTGCGCGAGTGCAGCTCGCCGCCGCCGAGGTCCTCGGCCGACACGACCTCGCCGGTCGCCGCCTTCACCAGCGGCGGGCCGCCCAGGAAGATCGTGCCCTGGTTGCGGACGATGATCGCCTCGTCGCTCATCGCCGGGACGTACGCGCCACCCGCCGTGCACGAGCCGAGGACCGCCGCGATCTGCGGGATGCCCTTGGCGGACATGGTGGCCTGGTTGAAGAAGATCCGGCCGAAGTGCTCGCGGTCCGGGAACACGTCGTCCTGCTTCGGCAGGAACGCGCCGCCGCTGTCGACCAGGTAGATGCACGGCAAGTTGTTCTGCAGCGCCACTTCCTGCGCGCGCAGGTGCTTCTTGACCGTGATCGGGTAGTAGGTGCCGCCCTTGACCGTGGCGTCGTTCGCGACGATGACGCACTCACGGCCGGACACACGTCCGATGCCGGTGATGATGCCCGCGGCAGGCGCCTCGTCGCCGTACATGCCGTTGGCGGCCAACGGCGACAGTTCGAGGAACGGCGAACCGGGGTCGACCAGCGTGTCCACCCGCTCGCGCGGCAACAGCTTGCCGCGGTCGACGTGGCGCTGACGAGCCTTCTCGGGACCGCCGAGCGCGGCGGTGGCGAGCTTGCCGCGCAGCTCGTCGACGAGCGCGGTGTGCTCCTTGGCGTAGCGGTCCGACGGCTCGGCGGCGCTGCGCAGGACAGGTGCGTCCATGCTCCCCAGACCTCAGGTTAGCGGGCGTTAACAAGACCATGTTAACGCCCGCTCACCTAGCGGTCCACCAGCGCGGCTCGAGAGTGACCCGAATGCAGGTCAACGCGCCTTTGGAGCACTCTCACGTTCCGGAATCCCTCAACCGATGACACTTCGCAGAGCGGGCAGGTAGCCACTCGCGTGACCGGCACGGTTGGGGTGGTACGACTCCTCGACCGGCCAGCTCAGGCTGTTGAGCCACCAGCTCGACGAGCAGATCTCGTGCCCGGTGAACGCCCCGCGCACGTCGACGTAGCCGAACCCGGCGGCACCGGCCCGCGCGCTGATGGTGGCGTGCAGCGCGTCGCTGCCGGAGTTGATCGCGGCCCGCTTGGTGTCGCTCAGCCCGACGTTGCACGAGCCCGGCACCTTGTAGATGCGCGGGTAGCCGAGCACGACGACGCGCGCGCTCGGCGACTTCGACTTGATCGTGGCGTAGACGTTGTTGAGCAGCCCGGGAAGCGTGTTCGCGGCGTAGGCCTTGGCCGTGTTCACCCGGTTGACGCAGTCCTGGTCGGAACCGAACGTGCACGTGGTGATGACATCGGTGAAGCCGGCGTCGTTGCCGCCGACCTGCACCGTGACGAGGTTGGTCGCCGTCGTGAGGTTGGCTGCCTGGTTGATGACGTCGCCTGTTCGCGCACCGGAACACGCGACGGACTTGAAGCTCGCCGGGGCTGTCGCCGCGGCGTAGAGGGCCGGGTACGCGAGCGGACCGCGCTTGCAGCTGCCGCTCCCGCTGTCGTAGCTGCCCGTTCCCAGGCCGCTGGCGTACGAGTCGCCGAGGGCGACGTAGTTGACGGCGGCCGCGCTCGCGGGGTTGGCGAGGGCGATGACGGCCGCGGCGGCGGTGACCACTGAGGCGATGAAGTGAGCAGGACGCATCGAAGACTCCCGAAGGGGCCGCAGGGGTGATGCTGTGCGAGGTCCATGGTTACTTACGGGTAAGACCTGTGTGAAGTATTGGTCAATAGTCAACATTTGGGGCTTGTAGCTGCGGAAATTCCACCCATCGGACGACCAGCGCCTGGCAGTTCCGGGGTTGTGTTGGCCGGGTGGGCTTCCAGCGTGGTCCCGTTGACCGTGCGGGTGCCTGTTCCAGCGTGGGCGTGCACCCCCGGACGAAAACTGGGGTTCCATCGCCGCTGCGCGACGATTGCGATTGGGGCTTGACTTCGGGGCCCTTGCGAGGCGCTGTGGTCGGCCGGAAAAGGCCGGACGCTTCGCGACCGGCCGAGCCACGAGTGGTAGCACCTCGCACCCAAAGTCAAGCCCCAATCGCCGAAACACGGGTGGGTTCACCGGCTCTGATCGGCGCAAGGAAAAGACGGCTCGCCTTCGGCATCGCTTGGAAGTGCTTGGGTTGGGTCGGCTCGCCTTCGGCGTCGGCTTGAAAGTGCGGGGGTCTTGACGGCTCGCCTTCGGCATCGCGTCACGGGTGCGCGCCCGCGTTCAGGCGGAAGTGTCAGACCTGCTGAGTACGTTGGGTCGCGGGGGATCCTCAGCGCGAGGGGACGCCCGCGTCAGCTTGCCATCCGCCGCCGCCCCATCCGGTGCCCGCCCCTGTCCCGGCTTTCGCGCACTTGGGCCCGCCGCGTGCCCCGGCCCGCCCGGCGGGTGCTGTCCGATTTGCCCCCCGTACGCCAAGTGAACGGCTGCTAACCTCCTCCCGTGGCCGATAAACCCTCACGTCGGGACCAGATCCTCAACGCCGCGGCAGAGCTCTTCGCGCGGCACGGCTTCCACGGGGTGGGCATCGACGACATCGGTGCGGCCGTCGGCATCTCCGGGCCCGCCCTCTACCGGCACTTCCGGAGCAAGGACGCGATGCTCGGCGAGATGTTGACGTCCATCTCCGAGCGGCTGCTCGACGGCGGGCAGAAGAGGGTGGACGCGGCCTCCAGTGCCGAGGAGGCGCTCAGCGAGCTCGTCGGGTGGCACGTCGACTTCGCGTTGGACGACCCGGCGCTCATCACGGTGCAGGCTCGTAATCTTGCGAACTTGACGGATCCCGACCGGCGTCGGGTGCGGGCGTTGCAGCGCCGGTACGTCGAGGTGTGGGTCGAGACGATCCGGCGGACTGTCGACGGGTTCGACGAGCCGACTGCGAGGGCGGCGGCGCACGCGGTGTTCGGGTTGATCAACTCCACGCCCCACAGCGCGCACCTCGACCGCGACCAGATGGCCGCCCTGCTGTCCCGGATGGCGCTCGCGTCGCTGCGGCCGGCCGTCGTGACCTCGTAAGTTGGCGGTCGGCCGAGATGGTTCCGTAACCTTTCCCAGCAATGGGCGCTCGTAAACTTCTTCTTCGCCTTCCGGCCTGGTTCCGGTTCACGGTCATCACGCTCGCGGTGTTCGTGTGCGGGGTGATCGCCTCGCGGCCGGCCACCGGCGGCAACGGGGTGCCACCCAGCGCCGACGTGATCGCCGCGGCCAACGCCGTCGAGGCGTTCGTCGCGCCGTCGCCGACGCACGACCCGCACATCAACCTGCCGACGGACTTCGCGCGGGAGATGGGGCGCGATCCCAAGACCGTGACGGCGCCCGACGGGACGTTGCGGGTGGTGGACGCCTCGGGCGGGTGTTCGGGACCGGCGGGCGACACGGAGTGGGACTTCAGCACGGCGTGCCGCGCGCACGACCTGGGGTACGACCTGTTGCGCTACGCGGAACACAAGGGCGACCCGCTCGGGCCGGAGGCGAGACGAGCGCTGGACGACCGGCTGACCACCGACCTGCACGCGCAGTGCCGGACCAACCCCCGCGGCTCCGAGTCGAGCTGTCACGCGGTCGCCGAGACCTACGCGCTGGGGCTGAAGTTCAACTCGTGGCGGCAGCGGTGGGGGCCGCCCGGTCACGAGCCCGTGGTGGCGTGGGCGTTCGGCAGTGCGGTCGTGGTGTTCCTGCTGCTGGCGCGCCTGCACGGGCGCAAGCGCGACGACCTGCCCGCCGCGCAGCCCGTCGAACAGGACCGGTACGCGACGTTCCTGCGGCTGTTCAGCCTGGCGCTGCTGGTGCTCGGCGAGACGGTCGCGACGCTCGCGCACCTCAAGAACGTCGGGACGCCCTGGTTGTGGGCGTTGCAGGCGGTGCCGCTGTTCTTCTTCGCCGGCGGGCACGCGAACCTGCGCAGCTGGCAGGCGCACGAGGGCGGCTTCGGCTGCTGGGTGTCGAGCCGGACGTCGTGGCTGCTGCGGCCGGTGCTGGCGTTCGTGCTGCTGTGGGTGGTGGTGTTCGCGGCGCTCAACCTGCTCGACGTCGAGGTCGACGCGTACAGCCGGTTGATCACGCACCCGTTGTGGTTCCTCGGGGTCTACCTGCTGGCGGTCGCGGCCACGCCCGCTGCCGCGTGGCTGCACCTGCACCTGCGCCGGACGGCGCCGTTCGTGCTGGTGCTGCTGACGCTCATGGTCGAGGTCGCGCGCACGTCGACGGACTGGAAGACCGGCGGGTACGTCAACCTCGTCGTCGGCGCGCTGCTGATGCAGCAGATCGGGTTCTTCTACGCCGACGGCATGTTGCAGCAGCTCTCGCGGCGCGTGCTGGCGGCGCTGGGCGCGATCACGCTGCCCGCGCTGGTGTTCTTCAGCGACTACCCGCGTTCGATGATGGTGCTCGGCGTCGCGCAGGTGTGCGTGGCGCTGCTGGCGCGCGGACGGGTCACGGCATGGCTGGAGGGCCGGTCGTGGCACGTCGTGGACTTCGCCCGCCGCGCGCCGATGACGGTATACCTGGCCTACCTCGCCGGGGTCGGCGCGCTGGTCGGGTTGCTCGGCATCACGGAGGCGCCGATCTGGCTGGTGCTCCTGCTCGTGCCGCTCACGTTGCTGTTCCACCGGTTCGAGAGCCGGCTGGTCCGGTTCCCGCGGCTCTCCCACGAGTCGCACCGGACCCGGCTCGCGACGGCCGCGGGCGTGGTGTTCGGGACGCTCGGCGTGCTCGGGTTCGTGGTCAGCGGGTTCCTCGGCGACGGGGTGCTGGTGCTGCTGCCGGTCGACCCGCTGCAGAACCTCATCCACCTCCTGCTCGGCTGGTACCTGATCCACACCGCGCGCACCGGCAGCTGCGACACCCGCCTCCCGTGGCTGCTCACGGCGCTGGCGTGCGTGCCGCCGATGCTGGCGCTGGACCCGGCTCCCGCGGTGGTGGCGCTGCACGCCGCGGCGATCGGCCTCGCAGTGCTCGCAGCCATCCCCAGGTCACGGCCGCGCACACCGGCAGCCACAGCACCCGTTGCCACACCCAGCCCGGGTGATCTGGTGGCTGCTGGAGCCCCGGCAGGGGCCCCCACGCGCTGAGCGCCAGCGCCACGGTGATGAGCGCGCTCTGGTGCGCCAGGAAGATCCCCAGGGCGCGCTTGTTCAGCCACGCCACGGGTTTCGCGGTGCCGAGCCTGGTCAGCGCCGGTGCGATCGTGAGCACCAGGCCGATCTGGGCGAACGCCAGCGCGAGCGTCGCGTAGTTCGGCGGGTTGAGGTTCGAGACCGCCTCGCCGGGAATGCCGACCGCGGACACCGGGTAGCCGCCGAACGACGTCAGCAACGCGTACCCGAGCACGCCCACGACCAGCAACGGCGGACCGGGAATCCTCCTGCGCGCCAAGGCGTATCCAAGCTGCCAGGCCGCCCACCACACCGCGTACGGAACCACCAGCACCAGCACGACCGGGACGAGCACACCCCACGAGTACTCGTCGAGCTTGCGCACCAACGGTTTCATCGCCAGCAGTACCAGGTAGACCAGGAAGAACCACAGCGGGGTCAGGACCAGGAACCCGATGTTGTAGGCGGTTCCCTGGTCGACGCCGCGCAGCACCAGTCCGAAGAGGACGGCCGCCCACGCGCCGAGCATCAGCGACGTGGGCACGGCGAGCTGCTTCAACCGCACCAGGAACGACGTCCGCGAGTGCGCCGCCGCGTACCCGCCCGCGAAGAAGAACAGCCCGAGCGTCTGCAACACCCACGAGACCGGTGTCAGCTCGGCCATGTGCTTCAACGGGCTGTCGATGTACATGCCGGTGGGCGTGTCCACCAGCGCGGTCACCAGCCAGTGCCCGAGCACGACCGTGACGACGGCGACCGCCCGCACGGCGTCGATGAACGGATTCCTCACAGCTCCTCCCCCGAAGCGATCCGGACGAGCGCGTTCAACGTCGCGGTGCCCGGCTCGTAGTAGGTGTCGTGCTTGCCGCCCTCGAACCGCAGCACGGTCGCGCCGAACCCGTCCGAGGCGGGGTCCGTGCCGTGACCGAGGTCGAACAGCCGCACGTTGGGCACGAACCGCATCCAGTCGCCGGTCGACCGCAGCGCCCAGACCTTCGCCGGCGTCCCCAGCTCCGCGGCGGAACCCGCCCGCACGCCGGGGCTCCCGGTGAACACGATGTCCTGGACGTCCAGCTCGTGCGCCGCCAGCGACACGACCACCGAGCCGTAGCTGTGCCCGAACACATGGATGCGCGCGGTGGTGTGCAGCGCCCGCACGAAGTCGGCCAGCTCGGCGGCACCCTGCCGCGCCAGCGAGCCGGTCATCGCGTCCACACCGAGCCCCTGCGGCGTCCGGTACCCGAGCCACGCGATCACCGCCAGGTCGTCGCGGTGGGCCTGCTCGTACAGGTTCGTGGCCATCCTCCCGACGGTCCGGTCGAACCTGTCGACGTCCACGTCGGATCCCGGCACGACGACCACCACGTCACGGGCGGTCGCGAGGTCACCGACGATCGCGACCCGGCGGCCGACGTCGGAACGCCACTGGGCGATCGACGGCGCGACCGCGGGGACGGCGATCAGCAGGAGGAACAGCACGGCTCGGCGCATGGACCGAAGCTAGGAGGACGACGGGCCCCGGATCGTCACGCCGGAGAGCGGTTCCGCCGGCACTACCCCGGTACCACGAGCCCGCTCTCGTACGCCGCGATGACGGCCTGGGCGCGGTCGCGCAGCCCCAGCTTGGTCAGCACGCGGCTCACGTGCGTCTTGACGGTCTGCTCCGCCAGCACGAGGTGCGCGGCGATCTCCAGGTTCGACATGCCCTGCGCGACCAGCACGAGGATCTCGGTCTCGCGCTCGGTCAGCACCCCGAGCTGCGCGGGCCGCACCCGGTCGCCGCGGCGGGACCGCACGAAGTCCTCGATCAGCCGCTTGGTGATCGACGGCGCCAGCAGCGCCTCCCCGGCGGCGACCACGCGCACGGCGTTGAGCAGCTCGCGGGCGGGCGCGTGCTTGAGCAGGAACCCGCTCGCGCCGGCCTGCAACGCCTCGTAGACGTAGTCGTCGAGGTCGAACGTGGTCAGCACGAGGACCTTGACGTCGTCGGACCCGTCCAGCAGCAACCGGGTGGCGGTGAGTCCGTCCATCTCCGGCATGCGGATGTCCATCAGCACGACGTCGGGTCTGACCGTACGTGCCAAGGCGACGCCCTGCACGCCGTTGCCCGCCGCACCGATCACCTCGATGTCGTCCTGGGCGTTCAGCAGCGCGGAGAAGCCCTCGCGCACCATCTCCTGGTCGTCCACCACGACCACCCTGATCACTTGTCCCCCAACGGAATTCTCGCCCTGACCAGGAACCCGCCGTCCTCGGTCGACTTCACGGTGAGCGTGCCACCGTGGACCGCGACGCGTTCCCGCATTCCCACCAGACCCTGCCCGCTGCCGCCGCCCCTCGACGGTCCGCCGGCGGTGTTGACCACGACGACCTCGAGCACGCCGTCGTTCTCGTGCACGTGGACGGACGCCTTGGAGCCGGGCGCGTGCCTGGTGGCGTTCGTGAGCGCCTCCTGCACGATCCGGTACGCGGTCAGCCCGACCGCCTCCGGCACGTCGCCCACGCCGACCTCGGCCTCGTCCCCCGGCCTCACCAGCTCCGGGATGCGGCTGATGCCGGGCTGCGGCTCGCGTTGCGGCGCCTCGCCGTTCGTCCTGAGGACGCCGAGCAGGCGCTGCATGTCGGTGATGGCCGTCCGCGCGGCCTCGCCGATCTCCTGGAGCTCCTTCTCGGCTTCCTCGCTCAGTCCTGGAAGACGGTAGGGCGCGGTCTCGCACCGCACCACCACCATCGACATGTGGTGCGCCACGACGTCGTGCATCTCGCGTGCGATGCGCGCACGTTCCTCCAGCGCGGCCTTGGCGTCGCGCTCTTCCTCGAGCTCGCGTTCCGCCCGGCCGCGGGCACCGAACAGGTACACGACGGCGGCGATGATAGGCACGAACAACGCCATGTCCGCGGCCTGCGGTTCGGAGGCGATGACCAGCGCCATGGTGATCAACGTGACCGCGATGACGATCCCTCGCGAGTAGAACGCCACGACCGCGACGAACAACGGCGCGGCGGTCCAGTACTGGAACGCCGCGGCGCCGTCGCCCACGACGAGCAGGCTCACGAGGTAGAAGCCGGCCGCCATCAACCGCCAGGCGTAGAGCGGCGACCAGAACAGCAGCACGTACGGCCCGAGCGTGAGGGCGAAGACGACGACCCACCAGCCGTCCGAGTCGGCCTGGCGGACGTAGCCGGCGCTGGCGACGACGGCCCAGACGAACGAGTAGACGATCAACGCGGCGAGGACGGGCAGCCGCAGCCTGCCGAGTGCTCTGGGGAGAACCCGCGTGCGGTCGGGACCGAGGACTGTCCGGTACAACGTGCGGAACACCACCCGATGCTAGGTGGATCCGCGTATTCGCACATTGACCTGCGGAGTGACATACCGCGGTACGACTCTGATCAAGATGGGGCATTGCGAATGCGTCACGCCGCGCGGTAGGCAGTACCAGTGAGACCACCACAGGACCCGGATCGCTGGTCACGGCTGACGGCCGTGGCCGGTGAGGCGCTGGCCGCGGCCAGGGCCGGTGAGGACGCTGTGGCGGTGGACCTCGTGACCGGCTATCTCAGCGGTTCCCCCGAGGGCAACGAGGAGATCCGCGAGCTGGTGCTGCTGCTGTTCGCCGAGTGCAGCAGCATGGTCAGCGCGCTCGGGTCCGGCGGCGCCACCCCCGTCAAGATGCAGGTCTTCGACGAGGAGGGCAACGAGGTCCAGATCGACGACGCGGACCCGCCCGTGCGCACGGCGATCCGCGCGTTGCTCGCGGAGGTGCACGGCGACCAGGACGCGGCCTCGGAGCAGATCGAGATCGCCCTGGCCAACGGGGCACCGCAGGAGCTCGCGACCGTGGTCCTGCAAGCCCTGCGGTGGACCCTGAAGCTGGCCATCGAGTGCGAGCAGCGCGACCTGCCCGTCGCCTCGTGGATCACCGCGTCACTGGACGACCAACCCTGACGTGCAGCAGCGCGTCCGCACCGGCCATCAGGTGCTGGTCGAGCGGGAAGTAGCCCATCTCCAGCCCGGTGTCGGTGCGGCTCGGCCCCTGCGGCATGTCGGCGGTGACGCCCCACGTCGTGAAACGGCCCTGGAGCTGACCTTCCAACGTCGCTTTGTCCGGTTCGCCGAGCCCGAACGAGTCGTTGCGGCCGAGCGTGCCCGCGATGACGGTGTACTGGTCACCGAGGATCGGCGCCACGAGCGCGCCCGCGGAGAACCACTCGATCCGTTCGCCCGCCATCTCCATGGAGCTGTTGGTGCGTTGCAGGTGGGCGTTGTGCGCGAACACGAACGTCGGTCCGCGGGAGGCCTCCGCGCGCCGGATCTCCAGCAGGTTGCGGGCCATCACGCCGTCCCGCATCTGGCACAGCCGGTTCAGCCGCACGCCCAACGGGTTCGGCTCGGCGCACTCCCGGTGGTACTGCAGGAGGCTCAGCCCGGCCACGAGCTGTGTCTCCGCGCGGTACCAGGCGGCGTCGACGGTCCTGCGCCCGTGCAGCCGCTTCAGCATGCCCGTGCCGATCTCCCGCAGCCGCACGGCCTCCTCCGACCGCCCCGGTGACTTCGAGACGTCCAGGACGGCCTCGTCACGGCTCCACTTCTCGTCATCGGTCGTCAGGTCGACGTCCTCGCCGAGGTAGTCGCGGGCGTGTTCCAGGTAGGGGCGCGGGCTGGGCGCGCTGGTGGTCTCGGTCTGGAAGTCGAAGCCGTGGAACGCCAGGCGTTCATGCGCCGGTTTGTCCTCGTTGTACTCGCGCATCCACTGGACCAGCTCGCGGTTGGCCGGCCACCGGCCGAAGGAGTGCGAGAAGCCGTCCCGCACGACCGCGTCGAGGTCGCCGGGTCCACCCTGGACGTAGTCGTCGACCAGGAGGCCCCTGATCCGGCAGGTCTCCAGCGCGATGGACCGGTAGCCGAGACCGGCCAGCTGCTCGAACAGCTCGTTGCGGATCCAGGTGTGGGCGTGCTCCAGGTGGGTCGGCTCGCCGAACGCCAAGAGCTCGGTGAAGGGGCTGATGAACTCGCGGATGTCCTGGCTCATGTGGTTCAACCGTAACATTGAAAGCTCCGTTGAGACTTTTCCGCGATAGCCGCTGCCACCTGGGCCTAAAGTCTCCACCGTGCGTCCATCCGACCTCGCCCACGAGCATGGCATCTCCACCCAGGCCGTGCGCAACTACGAGCAGTCGGGGTTCCTCCCGCCGGCGGCGCGCACCCCGTCCGGTTACCGCGTCTACACGGAGGTCCACGCCGCCGCGTTGCGCGCGTTTCTCGCGTTGGTCCCGGCGTTCGGGCACGCGCGGGCCGGGCAGATCATGAACGCGGTCCACGCCGACGACCTGGACGGCGTGCTGCTGACCATCGACCGCGGCCACGAACGGCTGCTGCGCGACCGGGAGACCCTCGACTCGGTCAGCAGGGCCGCGCGGGACCTGACCGACTTCGGACCCGTCCTGGAACCGCGCACGATCGGCGAGCTGGCCCGGCGTCTCGGCGTCACGCCGGCGACGCTGCGCGCGTGGGAGGAGGCCGGGATCCTCGCGCCGTCCCGCGAACCCACCGGCTACCGGGTTTTCCTGGCGGAGGACGTGCGGGACGCCGAGCTGGCGCACCTGCTGCGGCGCGGCGGATATCCGTTGGCGCGCATAGCTCTGGTGGTCGAGCAGGTCCGCACGGCGGGCGGCACGGAGACGTTGGGCGCGGCGCTGGCGGACTGGCGCCGCCGACTGACCGCGCGGGGCCTGGCGATGCTCCAGGCCTCCGCGCGGCTCACCGACTACCTGAGTGCGCGGGCACCAGCTCCGTGACGAGCGCGCCGACCTGCCCGCTCTCGATCAGGAACGCGTCGTGCCCGTGCGGCGACTCGATGACCCGCAGCTCGTCGGCGCCGGCGATGCCCGCCGCCAGTTCGCGCTGCTGCCCCAACGGGTACAGCCGGTCGGAGTCGACCCCGGCGACGATCGTCCGCGCCTTCACGCGGGCCAGCGCCGCGCTGGTCCCGCCCCGACCGCGGCCGACGTCGTGGGAGTTCATCGCCTCGGTGAGCGTCACGTAGCTCTCCGGGTCGAACCGGCGGGTGAGCTTCGCGGCGTGGTGGTCCAGGTAGGACTCGACCTCGAACCGCCCGTCGGCCTGCACCTGCCTGCCAAACCGCGCCTGGAGCTCCTGCTCGCTGCGGTAGCTGATGTGCGCGATCCGGCGCGCGATCCCCAGTCCCGCCACGGGATCCGCCCTGATCGCGTGCACCTGCGCCGACGCCAGCCCGATCTGCTCGGCCGACGCCGCCGCCGTGGTCGCCAGCAACAGCAACGACTCCACCCGGTCCGGCTCGCTGACCGCCCACTCCACGGCCCGCATGCCGCCCATCGACCCGCCGAGCACCGCGGCCCACCGCTCGACGCCCAGGAACCCGGCGAGCAGGACCTCGGCGGCGACCTGGTCGCGGATGGTGATCACGGGGAACCCGGGGTACTGCCAGGGCCCGGTGCTGCCCTGGCAGCCGCCCAGCACGTTCGGCGCCACCACGAAGAACCCGTCGAGCGGCCGGCCGGGCCCGATCAGGGACTCCCACCAGCCCGGCGTCGGGTGACCCGGCTCCACGCCCCCGGCGACGTGGCTGTCGCCGGTGAGGGCGTGGAGCACGAGCACCGCGTTGGAGGCCTCGGCGTTCAAGGTCCCCCACGTCTCGTACGCGAGCTGGAATCCCGGCAGTCCCGCGAACGGCTCGGCGTGGCTGAACCACTTCCGCCGGCCGTTCGGGTCGCCGAACCTCCAGCCGCCCACTACAGCGCCGACTTGGCCGCGGTGAAGCCCGCCTCCAGGTCGGCCTTGAGGTCCTCGAGCCCCTCCAGCCCGACCGACAGCCGCACCAGACCGGGCGCCACACCCGTGACGAGCTGCTCCTCGGGCGTGAGCTGGCTGTGCGTGGTCGAAGCGGGGTGCACGATCAACGACCGCACGTCGCCGATGTTCACGAGCTGGCTGAACAGGCTCGTCCCGTCGACGAACGCCCGTCCGGCGTCGACCCCGCCGCGCAGCTCGAAGCTGACGACCGCGCCCGCGCCCTTGGGCAGGTACTTCTGCGCGTTGGCGTGGAACGGCGACGAGGGCAGGCCCGCGTAGTGGACCTTCTCCACCTCGTCCCGCGCCTCCAGCCACTCGGCGAGCGCCTGCGCGTTCTGCACGTGCCGCTCGATGCGCAGCGACAGCGTCTCGATGCCCTGGATGACCAGGAAGCTGGTGAGCGGCGCGATGGCCGCGCCCGTGTCCCGCAACCCCTGCACGCGCAGCTTGGCGGCGAACGCCCCGTGCCCGAGCACCGGCCAGTACTGCAGGCCGTTGTAGCTGGGGTCCGGCTCGTGGAAGTCGGGGAACTTCTCGGCCCCGTACTCGAACTTGCCGCCGTCGACCACGACACCGGCGATGGCAGTGCCGTGCCCGCCGAGGTACTTGGTGGCGGAGTGGATGACGATGTCCGCGCCGTGCTCCAACGGCCTGAGCAGGTACGGCGTCGGCACCGTGTTGTCCACGACCAACGGCACGTCGTTGGCGTGCGCGACACCCGCGACGCCCTCGACGTCGAGCACGTGGCTGCGCGGGTTCGCGAGCGTCTCGGCGAAGAGCAGCTTGGTGTTGGGCCGCACGGCCGCCTGCCACGCGTCGAGGTCGTCCGGATCGTCCACGAACGACACTTCGATGCCCAGCTTCGGCAACGTGTAGTGGAACAGGTTGTACGTGCCGCCGTAGAGCGACGCGCTGGAAACCAGGTGGTCCCCGCTCCGCGCGAGGTTCAGGATCGCCGCGGTCCCGGCAGCGGACCCGGAGGCGAACGCGACGGCGGCCACACCACCCTCGAGAGCGGCGACCCGCTGCTCCAGCACGTCCTGCGTGGGGTTGTTGATGCGCGTGTAGATGTTCCCGGGCTCAGCGAGCGAGAAGAGGTCCGCCCCGTGCTGCGTGTCCCGGAAGACGTAGGAGGTGGTCTGGTAGATCGGCGTGGCACGAGCACCGGTGGCCGGGTCGGGCGCGGCACCAGCGTGGATCTGTGCAGTCTCGAAGGACCAGGACATGGCTGTGCTCCAGGGTTTGTGCGTCGAAGTGGGCTCGAGTTCAACGGGAGCGGCGACAAGCCATGCTGGTGACGCGCACGTAGTCCACGTGACGGCGTCGAACGAGCAGCATGGTCATGGTCACACAAGGTAGGGGGCCATCCGGCCTCATGGACACCCCGTCCACCAGGTGAGAACGCTTAGGCTGATCGCATGCGCACAGCTCTGGTCGGCTACGGACTGGGAGGGGCGGCCTTCCACGCCCCGTTCATCGCCACAACCCCGGGCCTGGAATTCTCCGCCGTGGTCACCGCGAACCCGAAGCGCCAGGCAGAGGTCACCGCCCGCTACCCGGACACCCGCGTACTGTCCACTCTGGACGAGGTCTGGTCCGGCAACTTCGACCTGGTGGTCATCACCACCCCGAACCGCTTCCACGCCACCCACGCCCGCCAGGTCCTGGAACACGGCCTGAACGTGGTGGTCGACAAGCCCTTCGCGGCCTCGGCGGCAGAGGCCAGGGCCCTGGCCTCCATAGCGCACTCCAGGAACCTCCTCCTGGCCCCGTTCCACAACCGCCGCTGGGACGGCGACTTCCTGACGGTCCGGAAACTCCTGGCGGCGAACACCCTGGGCAAGGTCCACCGCTTCGAGTCGAGGTTCGAGCGCTACCGCCCGGAGATCAAGAACTCCTGGAAGGAATCAGGCGACCCGAAGGACCTGGGCAGCATCCTCTACGACCTGGGCACGCACCTGATCGACCAGTCGGTGGCCCTCTTCGGCCGCCCGAGGTCGGTCCACGCCGAAATCAACACCGTCCGCCCCACCGCCAAGGCCGACGACGACGTCTTCCTGGCCCTGACCCACGACTCCGGCGTCCGCCCCCACCTCTGGATGAGCGCACTGGCAGCAGACCAGGGCCCGCGCTTCCGCGTACTGGGCCACGACGCCGCCTACGTGAAGCACGGCATGGACCCCCAGGAAGAGCTCCTGAAAGCAGGCGAGACCCCGGCAACCCCGGGTTGGGGCGAAGACCCGGAAGAAAACTGGGGCACCGTGAACGGCCAGCCCCACAAAACCGAGCCAGGCGCATACCAGGACTTCTACGCAGCAGTAGCAGCAGGCAAGGCCCCAGTCCCACCACAAGACGCGGTGACGGGCCTGGAAATCATCGAAGCAGCCAAACAGTCAGCAACAACAGGCGACACAGTACGCCTGTAACAGCGAAGCCGAAGGCGAGCCAGGCGCGAAGGCGAAGCCGAGCAGTCTTGGCTTTTGCTCTTGGCTTGGAACAGACGGTTCCGGTGGGGTGGTCCCGTCACGAGCCGTGCAAAGCACTCGCTGCACGTGAGGAGGGGTGTCAACTCGACACGCTTTTCGTCGAGTTGACACCCC